>NZ_KZ454870.1:0-231171 GCF_002792415.1 Marinomonas sp. BSi20584 | reverse complement strand
CTCTTGTTTGCGTCGTTGTCCGTGTCAGTGGGTGCGTATAATACATCCACAAATTTTCTATGCAAGCTCTTTTTTTAAGTTTTCTTGAAAAGTTTCTTATAAACCGGAAGTGTGGGTATTTTCACTAATAATAAGGGCACTAAAAATACGGAAAAATAAACAGCCAGAGAAATATCATCTTTAACCTGCCACCATAGATGAGCAACAACACCAACAGCCGCAAGATACATTAAGCGATGAAGAGATTTCCATTTTTTCCCCAGCCTACGCATCATTGCCTTTGTGCTTGTTAACGCCAATATAGCTAAAATAACCAGAGCTAAAGTACCAACATAGATATAGGGTTTCTCAACCAAATCAGAACTTATCCAAGTCCAACTCAATCCCGCAAATAGAACTAAATAAATAACAAAGTGAAGCAATGCATAAAAGAAGGCCGTCAAGCCAATAAAGCGACGATATCTATTAACAAACTTCAGCGACTTTAGTTTACTAATCAATGTCATTGCCATGACAGCAACCACAGAGACGGAAGCCCAAATACCACTTAATCTCATCAATAATTTGCCAGGATCTGGAAAATACTGCCCCATCAACAATGAGACAAACATCCAGATAAATGGCAAACAAAACAGGAAGAGGACGTACGGCTTTTCTTTTCTATCCCAAAATGTCGTCACGCTAGTAGTTCCTTTTCAAATCCATCCCACTGTATAGACTCGCAACTTCTTCTTCATAGCCATTAAACATTTTAGTTTGAATGACATTTGGAAAGAGCACACCACCCGGCAATCGACGCTCTTGACCTTGAGACCAACGAGGATGATCTACATTAGGGTTCACATTAGCGTAAAAACCATATTCATTAGGAGCCAACATATTCCATGTGGTTTCAGGCATAGTTTCAACAAAGCGAATTTTCACAATAGATTTAATACTTTTAAAACCGTATTTCCAAGGCAGAACTAGCCTCACAGGCGCACCATTTTGATTGGGCAATATACTCCCGTACATACCTACAGCAAGAAATGCCAAAGGATTCATCGCTTCATCAATACGCAAGCCTTCTCGATATGGCCAATCCAGCCCGCCACCACGTTGACCTGACATTTGCTTAGGGTCATACAATGTTTCGAAGTAAACATATTTTGCTTTTGATGTTGGTTCGAACCGTTTTAAAACTGTCGCAAGAGAAATTCCAACCCAAGGGATAACCATAGACCAAGCTTCTACACAACGAAGACGATAGATACGCTCCTCTAATATTGACTCTTTAATGATATCATCAAGGTCAAAAATTCCCGTTTTCCCGGCCTCCCCCTCTATTGTTATAGTCCATGGCGTTGTTTTAAACTGAGAGGATCGATCTTTAGGGTCACTTTTACCATAACCAAACTCATAAAAATTATTGTAAGAAGTAGCTACGTCGTAAGGAGAAATTTTATCGTCTTTGCCAAACGAAGTTTCAGCTATATTCCCAAAGGATGGTTTCAGAGCAGAAGATGGCGATAGAGGATTTCCCTGTTGAAGAGCAGCAGTAACATTGCCAATACCACCGACACCAAGAGCAATGCCTCCTGTCGCCTTCATGAATTGCCGACGATTCAAGTAAACGGATTTTTCAGTCACTTCTGATTCAGAGCAATCAGACGCTTTTTTATTCAAAATGAGCATAGCATGTCCCCTTCTATTATTAGAATTATTGACAAGGGGTCACACCACTAGTTCCAAAAAACACTCACATTAAAAAAGAATGCTTTTTTATGCCACATTTTCTAGCGAAATCGCTTAAACACAATCCCGAGTGGACCCCATAAACCATAAAGGCAAAAAACACTCATCAACACCAAAGCAGGCTCTAGAGCGACTAATACCAAAACCAACACTGCAATAAGAAGCACAACAAATGGAACACGACCTTTCAAATTAAGATCTTTAAAACTGCGATATTTTACGTTGCTAACCATCAATAAACCGGCGATAGGAACCAGTAATGCCATCAGCGTTGCCATACTTTCACCAGAAACACCTTTGTCATTGGCAGCCCATATAACACCCGCCACAAGAGCTGCGGCAGCAGGACTTGGTAATCCCGTAAAATAGCGCTTCTCTTCCACACCAAGCATAGTATTAAATCGGGCTAAACGAAGTGCCGCTCCAACAGCATAGATAAATGCTGCAATCCAACCGATTTTACCAAGTGGTGCTAAAGACCAAGTAAATACAACAAGCGCAGGCGCAATACCAAAAGAGACCATATCAGCAAGGGAATCATACTCAGCGCCAAATGCACTTTGAGTATGAGTCAAACGAGCAACACGTCCATCTAGACCATCAAATATCATCGAAATAAATATCGCGACGGCAGCATGAGTGAAATTTTCATTCATCGCAGCAATAATGGAATAAAAACCCGAAAAAAGTGCCGCTGTTGTAAACAAGTTGGGCAACAAATACACCCCCTTGTGAGGCTGCTTTTTTTCATCACCGACATCGACATCTTCAATTTCATCAACCGGTGATTTTTTAATATCATCAATAGACATGTTACAAGCCTTCCTTTCTTACAAGTTTTTATACTAGCTTAGCAAAAGAACGCTTAGCTGCTTCTATTGTATAATCAATATCTTCTTTAGTATGAGCTTGAGAGATAAATCCAGCCTCAAACGCAGCCGGAGCGAAATACACTCCCTCTTCCAACATGTAGTGAAAGAACGCTTTAAATTTACCTAAGTCACACTTCTGTACATCCGCAAATGTCTTAACTGCTTCAGCTTCAGTGAAAAAGAACCCAAACATCCCACCAACACTAACCACACAAAATGGTACTCCAGCATCATCTGCCGCTTTTTTCAATCCAGTCACAAGACGATCAGCTTTAGAGCCTAAAGTCTGATGAAAACCTACTTCACTAATTTTGTTCAGAACAGCCAGACCAGCCACCATTGCAACTGGATTACCAGACAAAGTGCCCGCTTGATAAACTGGGCCTAACGGTGAAATACATTCCATGATGGCGCGTTTACCTCCAAAAGCGCCAACAGGCATACCAGCTCCAATAACCTTACCTAGTGTTGTCAGATCAGGAACGATACCAAAGTGATCCTGCGCACCACCAAGGGCAACGCGAAACCCAGTCATAACTTCATCAAAAATCAACACAGCGCCAGATTCATCACAAACTTTGCGTAAGGTTTCAAGGAACCCTTCAACTGGCAAAATGCAGTTCATGTTGCCAGCAACAGGTTCGACAATGATACAAGCGATTTGATCCCCTATTTCAGCAAAATAGCGAGTAACTTCTTCAATATCGTTATATTGCAACGTAATGGTATGTTTTGCCAAATCTGCTGGGACACCGGGAGAATTAGGAACACCAAGCGTTAACGCACCAGAGCCCGCTTTAACAAGTAAAGAGTCTGAATGACCATGGTAACAGCCTTCAAACTTGACGATTTTATCGCGTCCGGTATAACCACGAGCCAAACGAATCGCACTCATAGTGGCTTCAGTACCCGAGTTCACCATGCGTACCATATCCATAGAAGGGACAAGTTCACAGACTTTTTCAGCCATGGTGATTTCAACTTCTGTTGGCGCACCAAAGCTCAAACCAAAATCAAGCTGCTTTCTAACTGCGTCTAACACATCAGGGTGCGAATGACCTAAAATCATCGGCCCCCAAGAACCCACATAATCTATATAACGCTTTTTATCTTCATCATAAACATAAGCCCCTTCCCCACGTTGGAAAAAAATAGGCGTACCACCCACACCATTGAAAGCTCGTACTGGAGAATTAACACCTCCAGGAATACGGTGTTGGGCACGTGCGTATAGATCTTCTGAACGACTCATATTTATTCAAATCCCATAACTGATAATTTACAAAAGCAAGCAAACTTCCATACAAGAAGCATTACTACCCATAAAACTTTAATCAAGGACTAGCAGCAAAAGACATTCCTAAGGAATGTTAGCAACTAATCACTTTTTAACAAAAACTGATCGAGACGATGGCGAGAAACCAGACTAAAAGAAGAATCAGACACCGCCACTAGCACTTCTGGCATGCCTGTTTTCTGAAACCAACCCAACATAGCTTCTAATGAAGAAGGCTCATCAATCACAGGAACAAGAGTTGACTCTAAGGCCAAAGATAAATCCATTTTCACTCGATCGCCCTCTGAAACAAGCCATAATTGAGGACCTTGCTCCAAGGTTTTCAACGCATCTAATACAGCAATTCGGCGAGCCAAGCGCCACTCATTTTCAATCTCGAAAACAACATAGTCTACCATACTTGACGCTAAATCCTTCACCTGCTCAATTGGAATAACTCTAGGAAGAAGCAAAACCTCCTCGGCTACAGGTTTAACCGTATGGTGTCGCAAATAACGCTGAAAAGGGCTAATAGTCGAAGACATCCCCATAAAACTTAATCTTTCGACAAATACAGATTCCTGATGAAAAAACACTCGCATCAACAAACAAGCAAACACAATAACAAACAATGCAGGAACAATAGCCTCAGAGGAATGGGTCATTTCTATAATAGCCACCAAAGCAGTTAATGGCGCCTGAAAACAGGCCGCCATCATAGCCGCCATTCCTAACAAAGCGAATAAAGCCACATCCGCCACACTATTATCAAATACCAAAGCAACCTGAACACCCGCCAAACCGCCAATGATAAAAGTCGGCCCGATCATACCACCTGGAATTCCTAAGCCTATAGTGAAAGCAGTCAAGACTGTTTTAACTAAAATCAATAACAGCAGAGAATATAAAATCAAATCACCAGACAACAAGCGAGAGAGAGAGAGGTAACCGCTGCCTAATGATTCCGGCAAATAAATAGCCGCCAAAGACGTGGCTACTGCCACCAAGGAAAAACGCCACCAAATAGACATACCACTAAATCGCCAAAGACTCTTTTGCGTATGAAGAAACAAAGCAGACAGCAATACGATGAAAACGACTAAGACAAAACAAGCGATAAATAAGTCAGTTGAAAGCAGTACAGAAGAGATACTTTCGATACTAAATATATCTAAAGGCCCAATAACGTAATGACTTACTAAGGTGGCAATGACAGAGGAGAGCAAAACAGGCAAAACATAACGCTGTCGATATTCCAGAAAAATCACTTCAAAGGCGAATAAAACACCAGCTAAAGGTGTTTGAAATACCGCCGAAATCGCCCCGGCAACACCACAAGCCAACAAGGTCTCGACGCCATACTGAGGCAACTTGGCTTTTTCAGCCAAGTAGCCGCCAAGTGTCGCACCAAGATGCACAGCAGGACCTTCCTTACCAATTGAAAGACCACCAGCTAAACCTATTGCCGCCGAAAAAAACTGCACCACCGCGTTCCACACAGGCAAATTACCATGATGATAATTTAGACGTTCAACTACATAAGGAACACCTACTTTATGTAATCGATTAGGCAACAAGATAAAAATCAGTGCCAAAACAATACAGGCTGTAAAAGAAAGTCCAACACGCCATTCAACAGCTAAGGATTCAAAAGAATCAAAATCAGCATCAATAAGGTATCGAGTAGGTAAGTAAATGACGGCATAAAAAAACGCCATCAAAAGCCCGCTCAGTAACCCACACAAGGCGCCAAGTACAGCTAAGATCAATAAGTCATCATAAGACTTTGCCTTACTAGACCACCTTTCTCTTAAATTTAACCTTTTCAGAGCAGGACCTCACTTTTAACGCGGGCAGATTTTGTACATCATTCAATCAGTTATCAGATAAATTCGCAATTGCGCTGAAAGAGTCACGAATATGCAACTCACCAACGATCACTTACCAGCGATCCAAGCGATTTGATAAGCACATGTGTGTCACTATTTTATGAAGGTTCGGCCAGCGGTCCATCTCACTACGAATCGTATTTAAACGCGCCATGGAGCTTGCTTGAACTAATAGCAACAAGTCCAAATCGCCACTAATAGAATGGGCAAGCTTTACCTCTGGGATGGCCTCAATGAGAGGTTGCACAAGATCGCAAGACAAAGGCCTAAAAGTTAAGGCTAAATAAGCAGTAACGCCGTCTTCTTTTGAAACCGAAGTATGCGCGTGATAGCCCGTAATGGTTCGATTATCTTCCATGCGACGAATGCGCTCGGTCACCGCAGAGCGAGATAAATTAACTTGCCGACTAATGTCTGAAACAGAAAGCCGAGCATCGTCTACCAGTAAAGCTAATATTTTTTGATCGTAATGATCGGCCACCCAAACCCCCTTTTATTATTAGTCATTCAACTTGACGGTCATTCCGGCAAAATGCGCCTTAATGGGGTCAACTTGTATAGCGTATTGCTAATATAAGTATTTTATCCTTAGCGACAACAAATAACAGCTACAGAATTTAACAAGTAAAGGCAAACAAATGACCCAATATCAAAAAACTCTTGGCCCTCTACAAGGCATAGCAATGACGGTGACTACCTTTATTGGTACTGGCCTGATGATATTACCAGCCATGTCTGTTGCTCAGGCAGGGTCCTTTGCTTTTTATGCTTGGTTAATTACCGCCACAATGATTATCCCAATTGCATTTATTTTTGCGTTACTTGGCTCCAAGTACCCTTCCGCTGGCGGAGCATCACACTATATTGGACGAGCGTTCGGGTCGCGTTATGAAAAAGCGGTTGGCTGGTTGTTTTTAAGTATTTTATTGGTTGGCCCTGCTGTTGCTATAAAAGTCGCAGCGGCGTATTTGACCATTATTTTTAAAACATCTGATGAATGGATTCTTGCCTTTAGTCTATTAACCCTTGCTGGCATGCTTTTCTTTGCCATTGTAGGTATGCAAACCTCAGCTAGGTTTCAAACCGGTATTGTCATCGTGATGATTGGCGCTATTTTGTGGCTTTGCTACATTGGTGATATTTTAGACAGTCGCCAAGTCATTGAAGCACCATTAACCACAGTTGAGTGGCAACAAACACTGTACGCCACAGGCGTTATATTTTGGTGTTTCTTAGGCATTGAAGTCATGGCCCATATGGGCGCTGAGTTCAAAAATCCCACTAGGGATTTCCCAATCGCATTACTGGGTGGCATCACTATAGTTATTCTTGCTTATCTAAGTTTAGTACTACTCATTGCTTGGCATCACACTTACGGCGACGAAGTTACCAACAGCCAATCACTAGCATTGTTAGTCAGCAAATTAATGGGCGAAACCAGCAGTCGATTGTTTGCCATTGGTGCTTATATTATCGCATTTGCTAACGTGGCTATTTATATCTTAGGTTTTTCTCGCATGGTGCAATCTATGGCACAGCAAGGCGCATTACCTAAAACCTTTATCGGGCTTAATAAAAACGGCGCGCCTGAAAAAGCAGTATTACTGGTTGGTTTAATCACTCTATTTTCGATTGTATTTTCAGAGGTCTCAGGCTGGAAAATGTCATGGTTTATTGAAATGACCAACGGCAGTTTTTTGCTTATTTACACATTAACCTGTGTTGCTGCTTTCAAACTGGTCAATCGTGCTGCCCAACTATTGGCTATCGTTGCCTTAATAAGCTGTAGCTTCATGGTGTTTTTCATTGGTCAAAGCATGCTGTTTGCTATTATCGCTTTCTGCTTAGCTCTCAGTTATGAATATTTACGATCACCAAAAAGTCCGATCAAAGGTTCAAAACTTCATGTACAATAACGGCAATTGATATCACCATTTATAAAGCAACGATGATTCCGTTGAGTTCAGTAGGAGAGTTTTTATGCCATTATTAGACAGTTTTCGTGTCGACCACACTCGTATGGATGCACCAGCAGTACGTGTAGCTAAATCCATGTCCACACCTAAAGGTGATGACATCACAGTTTTTGATCTACGTTTCTGCGTGCCAAATGAAGAGATCCTTTCTGAGAAAGGAATTCACACACTAGAACATTTGTTTGCTGGTTTCATGCGTGACCATCTAAACAGTAACAACGTCGAAATCATCGACATTTCGCCAATGGGTTGCCGTACTGGTTTTTACATGAGTTTGATCGGCACACCTTCAGAAGACACTGTTGCCGCTTCTTGGAAAGCTGCAATGGAAGACGTATTGAAAGTAAAAGCCAAATCCGATATTCCAGAGCTTAACGAATACCAGTGCGGTACTTACGAAATGCATTCTCTAGAAGAAGCGCAAGAAATTGCTAAAATGATTCTAGACCGTGATGTAAAAGTGAACAGCAACGAAGAGCTTTACCTAAGCGAAGAGTTCTTAAAAGAACACAGCTAAGAAAAAGTTATTCAAGCTAGAACGCAAAAAGGTGACCTAGAGTCACCTTTTTTATTTGAGCTTAAAACTACGAACCTTTTAAGAACGTGTTGCCGTTGCTAAAAAAGCACTCGCTAAAACAAACACACTTCCCATGCCGCGATTGAGGTTTTTCATACCCTTAGGGCTTCGAATCAAACGGCGAATTTGCTTGCCACTCATTGCATAAACATAAGCCGCAATAAACTCCGTACAGCAAAAGGTTAATCCCATCCAGAAAAACTGCATAGGAACAGGCTGACTAAGATCCAATAACTGCGGAAAAATAGCAGTAAAAAGTAATACAGCTTTAGGGTTGCCGATCGCTACTAAAAACTCTTGGCGCATTCTCGCAAGGTGTCCACGTTTCGCCTTGGTTCCCACTTCGCTTTCATGCTCCTCAAGCACCATAGCCGCACTGCGCCAGGTTTTGATGCCAACATAAAACAAATAAGCGACACCGAACCATTTGATAACACTAAACCAAAAGCTAGAAGAAACAATAATAGCCCCTAAACCTAGCGCGGAAATTAACATCAAGATGCTAAAAGCTAGATTTCGACCAACCACAGCAATAACAGCTTTAGTCGCGCCAACCTGAATGCCGTTGTGCATAGAGGTAAAATTATTTGGGCCAGGCCCTAAAGACAGCAACATCAACAACGGCGCAGTTGCTAACCAAACACTAAATGTCATAGCAATGAATTCCCTTAAGATTGAGCTAAAAACGGTCTAAATTAACAGCGAAAGTTAACCCTGAAATTTGGCGCAACTCTACAGCCAAATAATCCACCTGTCAGCCTATTTTCCAACCATTTCCGCAATACGAAAGTGAATATATTAAGATGTTTGGAAATCAATTAGTTACCCGCTGCAATAATAAAGAAAAACCTTAAATTTACTTTTTTATCCAAAGCCAAGCGCTCGAATAACCTTTTATTTCATCTGTGGAAACTCATCCTAACTCAGTAAAATAGCCACTCCGTTACCAATAATTAGGGATTAGCTATGTCTATTGCACATATTTTTTTATGGGCCACCGCCGCCATTTGGGGCTTTGCCTTTGTCGCCCAAAGTGTTGGCATGGAAAGCCTTGGGCCACACAGTTTTAACGCTATGCGTTTTCTATTAGCGACATTGTCGCTGTTACCTTTATTGTTTATTTTCAAACCAAAGCAATCTCAAAATAATCGAAAGCTTTGGTTAGGCGGTATCGCGGCTGGAAGCTGTTTATTTTTGGGCTTTACATGTCAACAAATTGGTTTGCAATACACAACAGCAGGTAACGCAGGTTTTATCACTAGCATGTACATTGTGTTCGTGCCGATACTGGGACTTATGCTCGGCCATAAAACCGAAAGACATACCTGGATTGGAGTTGGTCTAGCGCTAATTGGTCTTTACAGCCTGACCGTTGGGCCAAACCTGTCCATCAACAAAGGCGATGCGATAGAACTACTAGGCACTCTTTTTTGGACAGGACATGTATTGCTAATAGGATATTTGTCTCGATATGTATCCGCCTTGCCACTTTCTATTGTTCAGTTTTTCGTAGCAACGCTATTAGCCTCTATCACCGCTTTCACATTAGAAACACCAACGCTTGAAGGCATTAAAATAGCTTGGTGGCCGCTGGTCTATGCTGGCGTCGCCTCATCTGGTATTGCGTTTACATTACAAACTTTAGGACAAAAAAATGTTTCACCTAGTATCAGTGCTCTTATTCTCTCATCTGAAGCGGTATTTGCCGTATTAGGCGGTTGGATATTTATGGAGGAAATCCTTTCAACTCGTGCTCTGGTTGGTTGTGGCTTCATTATGACAGGGATGATTATTAGCCAGTGGCCACGTAAACCTATCACGGCAAAAGTAGTGGTAAACTAATCTTCTTGAGCGATATTTAATGGCATGATGCGTTTGACTGGCGTTGTCATTATCATCATGGTGTTGGTATCGCTCAAATCAATTAATCGTTCTAATAGCACATCAAGCTTAGACATAGATTTCACTCCTACTTTGAGTACAAAAGCATAAGGCCCTGTTACGTTGTAGCATTCAATCACTTCATCTAAGCCCATAACGAGTACTTTAAATTCTCGCTCTTTGGTACGATAAACCTGACATTCTACCAAGGCAGTAATCGGTATCCCTGCTTTTTCTAAGTTGACTTGGACACTGTAGCCAGTAATCACGCCAGACTCTTCTAATTTGCGTACTCGCTCCGCGACCGCAGGTGCAGTCAGATGAACCATTTTACCCAATTCTGCGTAGGTCAAACGGCCATTCTGTTCTAGCAACTTGAGCAGTTTCCAATTCGTTTTATCCATTTAACCCTCACTTAGCACCCATCATTTACGCATAAAAAAGCCGCGGGCAAGCGCGGCTTTTTCAGTCTATCTACAAGACCACTACAAAAATAGCAGACGATTACAAAGACAGTGTCTTTTCACCACGAGCGATACCAGATACACCAGTTCGAACTACTTCAAGCAAGTGAGCACCGCCCAACGCTTGTAGGAATCCATCTAGTTTATCTGACTCGCCAACGATTTGAATCGTATAAATAGACGGCGTCATATCAACAATGTTGCCGCGGAAGATATCAACAGTACGTTTCACTTCAGCACGCTGAGCACCAGTAGCACGAACCTTAACCAGCATCAATTCACGTTCAATGTGCTGACCTTCAGTCAAGTCCACCAGCTTCACCACATCAATCAACTTATTTAGTTGTTTAGTGATTTGCTCTACCACCTGATCTGAACCAAATGTCGTCAGTGTAAGACGAGACAAGGTTGGATCATCTGTTGCCGCTACGTTCAATGATTCGATGTTAAAGTTACGCTGAGAGAACAAACCAACTACTCGCGACAAAGCACCCGGCTCGTTTTCCATCAATACAGAAATAATATGTCGCATATTAGGTACGCTCCGTCTTGCTCAAGAACATATCGCGCATAGAGCCGCGAGGCACTTGCATCGGATATACATGCTCTTCTGGATCCACGTAACAGTTAATGAAGACCAATTGATCTGTCATTGCAAACGCTTCTTCCATCTTGGCATCGAGTTCATCTTTAGTTCGAATTTCAACATACTTGTGACGGTAAGCGTCCATCAGTATTTTGAAATCAGGCAATGAATCCATGTAGGAATTTGAGTAACGACCTTCATAGTTCATGTCTTGCCACTGGCGAACCATGCCCAAATAACCGTTGTTCAAACACAAAATCTTAACCGGCAAACCGTATTGCAAGCAGGTAGAAAGCTCTTGAATATTCATCTGAATACTGCCTTCACCCGTCACACAAACTACGGTTTCTTTAGGAAAATTCATCTTCACGCCCATTGCAGCAGGAAGACCAAATCCCATCGTGCCTAAACCGCCGGAGTTAACCCAACGATTTGGCTTATCAAATTTATAATACTGAGCAGCAAACATTTGGTGCTGACCTACGTCAGACGCCACATAAGCATCGCCTTTAGTGGCGCGCCAGCAAGCTTCAATCGCGGCTTGAGGCTTAATTTTTTCGCTGCTAGTGTCATAACGACCACCATGTACCAAACGCCATTCATTGATTTGCTTCCACCAACCAACAAGCGCTTCAGTGTTTGAACTTTGACCTTCAACCAAAGACAGCATTTCTTCCAGAACCTGACTAACAGGACCAACAATAGGCACATCTGAACGAATAGTTTTAGAAATAGCAGCAGGATCAATATCAATATGGATAATTTTTGCGCCAGGGCAAAACTTATCAGGATCATTCGTCACACGATCATCGAAGCGAGCGCCAACTGCTAAAATCACATCACTGTGATGCATTGTCATATTCGCTTCGTATGCGCCATGCATACCCAACATACCAACAAATTGCTTGTCTGTTCCTGGGTATCCGCCCAAGCCCATCAAAGTATTGGTAACAGGCACGTTCAAAGACTTAGCCAATTTGACTAGCAAATCAGATGCACCGCCCATAATAACACCGCCACCTGCATAGATAACTGGACGTTTAGCAGCTAACAACAAATCAACTGCTTTTTTAATCTGACCACTGTGGCCTTTGGTTGGCGGAGTATAAGAACGAATAGAAACAGATTCAGGGTATTTGTATTCGTACTTATCACCTGGCATGGTCATATCTTTTGGCACATCAATCACAACAGGGCCTGGACGACCTGTGCTGGCAATGTGATATGCTTTTTTCATGATCATAGGAATTTCAGAAGGATGCTTAACCGTAAAGCTATGCTTCACAATTGGACGTGACACACCAATCATATCGGTTTCTTGGAACGCATCTTCGCCGATCAGGTAGCTCATAACCTGACCACAAATAATGACCATGGGAATAGAGTCCATATAAGCCGTCGCAATACCTGTAACAGTATTGGTTGCACCTGGACCCGACGTTACGAGAACCGTACCAGCTTTGCCCGTGGCGCGTGCATAGCCATCAGCCATATGCGTTGCAGCTTGTTCATGCCTAACCAGAATATGCTTTACGTCAGACTGACGATGCAAAGCATCGTAAATATGAAGTGCGGCTCCACCTGGATAACCATAGATATATTCAACTCCCTCATCTTTGAGGAAGCGGGCGATCATTTCACCACCGGATAATAACTCCACCTTGTTACCCTCTATAGTATTTATCTGTCTTTTAATTTTAGTGCAGCTATTGTAACCGCATAAGACAAGCAGATTAAAGTTGATAGAACGAAGTTTGCTAAACTAACTGAGGCAACTTTTAAAAATAAGGAACATTTATATAAAAGTAAGAAACACTCAAACGCAATAAATCGCAGTTTTTACACTGCCCGCGTCTTTTCGCGAGGAGAAGTATAGGACAACAATATTGCGTCATTCTACACTTGTGCTTATCAGAACGAATCTGACTGAGATGAGCTAGTGGCCCATAAAAAGGAGTCATCGACAGGGTGTCGTCGAATTATATAGCGTTTCATTTTGTCTTTGCGCCTAAGATTTGTCAACACAAAGCGTATAAAAACTTGCTCTAACCTACGCTTCATGGTGTCATAGCGGCATAAATTGATTAGGAGTTTTACCATGGCTAATGAGCTTAACCAACAACGAGTTATTGATGAATTTTTGCGCTGTTTTCGTAAGATGCTTATGGATCCAGAACTCGCTGGAGAATTAGTCCGTATTGCTAAAGAAAATATCAACCAGCCAAATGCTTATCAACGTATTGCAGAAGAAGTGTCAAACCAAACAACGATTAAAATCCAAGAGGAACACACGGAAGCCGATCGTAAGTTCATCAAGCTATTGATGGATGTTGTTAAAGGCGACTCTCAGCTTTATTAATTTCTTGTTCTTCACGCTAGGCTGTTTTTTAGCCTAGCGTCTAATGTTTTGGTACTCACTTGCTTCCTTCGTCTTTATCCAGTCCAGAAGAATTAAACCAACTTGCTGATGAGGTTAAATCGTGGGCAGTTGAATTGGGGTTTGCCGAAGCTCGTATCGTCAAACCTGATCTTGCGCAATACAAAGACGAATTTAACGAATGGCTTAATAACCAATACCATGCCGGTATGGATTATCTTGCCAATCATGGCGACATGCGTTTTTATCCCGAGCAGCTGCATCCAGGGACTCGCCGAGTCATCTCACTTCGTATGCATTACCTTCCCCAATCGGTCGAAACAGTCGAAAGACTAAAAACCAAAGACAAAGCCTATATTGCACGTTATGCCTTGGGGCGAGATTATCATAAATTAATTCGTAAACGCCTTACTCAATTAGCCAAGAAAATAGAGCAAAAAGTCGGTGATCATGGCTATAGAGCTTTTGTCGATAGCGCGCCAATTCTGGAAAGACAAATTGCCGAACAAGCTGGCATGGGCTGGATTGGCAAAAATACTCTTTTGCTAACACCAAAGGCAGGCAGCTGGTTTTTGCTCGGTGAAATATTTACTAACTTGCCACTTCCTGTCGACAAACCTACTGAAACAAGACATTGTGGAAGCTGTACCGCCTGCCTAACTCAGTGTCCAACCGATGCTTTTGTGGAGCCTTGGGTTCTTGATGCAGGAAAGTGCATTTCTTATCTAACGATTGAGCATAAAGGCCCCATTCCAGAAGAACTGCGCAATAAAATGGGTAACCGGATTTTCGGTTGTGACGATTGTCAGCTAGTTTGCCCTTGGACCAAGTTCGCAAAATACACCGAAGAAGATGATTTCCAGCCAAGACACAATCTGGATTCAGCGGATCTAGTTGAATTATTTGAGTGGAACGAAGAAGCCTTCTTAAAAAATACCGAAGGCTCTCCTATTCGTCGTACAGGCTTTGAAAACTGGCGTAGAAACATTGCTGTCGCGCTTGGCAATGCACCAACAAACCACGCAACAATCCAGGCATTAGAAAATGCGCTCTCTCATTCTTCTGAGCTAGTGAAAGAGCACATCGTCTGGGCATTAAAACAGCACGATCTTTGACAAAACGGTTATACACCAAAGATTAACGCGAATAGCGCAACAAACCTTCCTGAGCGGTTGAAGCTACTAACTCCCCTTTCTGATTAAAAATCTGTCCGCGAACAAATCCTCTACCCGAATCAGCCGATGGAGAATCAGCCACATAAAGTAACCATTCATCCAATCTAAATGGACGGTGAAACCAGATAGCATGATCTAAGCTGGCAGCAGTAAGATAAGGGCTACCGATTGAAATGCCATGAGGCATCAAGGCTGTTTCAATAAAACCATAATCTGTCGTGTAGGCAAGCATGGATTGATGAATTAACGCGTCATCAGGCAGAGCTGACACACTACGAATCCACATATGGCGTTTCGCAATACCTGGACGAGGGCGAAATGGATTCTGATTTTCTACAATTCGATATTCAATAGGACGATCTGCGGTAAATAAATCCCGTACTTTAGACGGAATCTCATCAGCATGTTCTCGATAGAGTGATAATTCCGACTTAAATGACTCAGGTCCTGGGACATTAGGCATAGCATCTTGATGAGCTAAACCCTCTTCCTCGATATGAAAAGATACCGTCATCGCTAAAATACTTTTACCAAATTGCGAGGCAATTACCCGTCGAACACTAAAACTTCTCCCATCACGAACGTTTTCAACCTCATACTCAATAGGGTGAGATGAATCCCCAGGGCGTAAGAAGTAACAATGTAAAGAATGAGGGAACCGCCCTTCAACCGTCTGAGTTGCTGCACTCAAACCTTGACCAATAACTTGGCCACCAAATAGCTTAGGAAAACCAATATCCTGACTACGACCAATGAATTTAGTTGCTGACACACGCTCTAACTTTAATAAACCGATGAGATGATTAACGACTTGGTTCACCGTTATCCTCCTAATTGAATATAATTATTCATATTATGCCGCTTTTTCGGCTCCAGCCTGAACAAAAAAAACTCATAAAATACAAAAACACCAAGAATATTGTCGAAATCTTTTTTAGCACTTTGCTAAATAGGCATTTTTTTGCTTTGATGGACACCTAACTGATGGGGTAATTTTTTCTTGGTAACATCTGCTTTAATCGATCCATTTGGTCGAAAAATAGACTACTTACGCATTTCCGTCACCGACCGATGTGATTTTCGCTGTACCTATTGTATGGATGAAGATGTAACTTTTATGCCTAGAGACCATATATTGTCTTTAGAAGAAATTGTTCATGTGGCAAAAACCTTTATATCTATGGGCACCAAACGCATTAGAATTACAGGTGGCGAGCCTTTGGTGCGCAAAAATATTCTTTGGGCCATTGAGCAAATAGCCAACACTAAGGGATTAGAAGAACTCACCATTACCACCAATGGTTCACAACTTTATAAAATGGCACAAAGCTTACTCAACGCTGGCGTATCACGTATTAACATCAGCCTCGATACGCTAAAAGCAGATCGATTTTACGCCTTAACTCGCAGAGATAAATTTCAGCAAGTTGTCGACGGTATAGAAGCCGCCAGTAAGCTGCCATTTAAACGCTTAAAAATTAACAGCGTTATGCTCAAGAATCATAACGATGATGAGCTATTTGATCTTGCTCAATTTGCCTTAGATCGCAAAATGGATATCAGTTTTATTGAAGAGATGCCGCTTGGCATTATTACTGACCATAATCGTGCAGCAACGTATTTATCTAGCGACAATGTCATCGATACGCTTAGCAAACAATATGAACTCACGCCGAGCTCATTAACCACCAGCGGCCCAACACGCTATTATCAGGTAGCAGGCTATGACCATAAAATCGGCGTTATTTCACCTCATAGCCACAATTTTTGCGATACCTGCAATCGTGTCAGGCTAACAGCCGAAGGTCGCTTATTACTCTGCCTAGGCAATGAACATTCAAAAGATTTAAAAACTGTGCTTCGCAATAACTCATATTGTTCCACTGAATTAGGCTCAAAAAACCATAATTCAACAGAACTAGAAAACGCGATTATTGAAGCACTAGCACTCAAACCTGAAAAACATCACTTTAATCTTGATGAAGCCCCTCAAATTCTACGCTTCATGAGCGCGACAGGAGGCTAAAAAAGGAATTCCCATGGCTAAAACACCAACACCTTTTCGTCCACTAAATATCAACGTCCTAACCGTTTCCGATACTCGATCTATTGCTGAAGACACATCAGGTGATGCACTCATTGAATTGCTGAGCAAAGCGGGTCACACGCTCAATGAAAGAAAATTAGTGAAAGACGACGTTTACCAAATGCGTGCCGTCGTATCCAACTGGATTGCTGACAAAGAAACCCACGTCGTTTTAATTACTGGCGGAACCGGCTTTTATTCACGCGACAGCACACCAGAAGCTATGACGCCCTTATTTGATAAAACCATTGAAGGCTTTGGTGAACTATTTAGACAAATCTCTTATACAGAAATTGGTACATCGACTATTCAATCACGCGCCATTGCTGGATTGGCCAACCAAACACTGGTGTTCTGTTTACCTGGTTCCACCGGCGCTTGTAAAACCGCATGGAATGGCATTTTAGAAGAACAGCTTAACGCTTCTCACAGGCCATGTAATTTTGTCAGCATGCTGATTGGCCCGAATGCAACAAACCAGCACGAGGCATAACTTACATGTCTACTTTATTTGCCTTTGAAGACGCTCTAGAAGAAATTAAGCACAATGCTAACGTTCGTGTAGAACAACAAACACTTACTCTTACAAACGCGGTAGGACGAATCCTTGCTATAGACGTTGTCGCGGGAATATCCGTTCCCGCCCATGACAACAGTGCAATGGATGGCTACGCCCTAGCCTGCGCAGATTGGTACGCTGGAAAACATTTTAATGTGAGCCAACGAATTGCGGCCGGTCGATATCCAGAGCCTTTGATTCCTGGAACCTGTGCTCGTATTTTCACCGGCGCAAATATCCCAGCTGGTGCAGATACCGTGGTCATGCAGGAAAATGCTCAACCTGTGGGTGATAAGGTCGTTTTTGATGAACAACCAAGTCTCGCCGACAATGTTCGTCCTCAAGGACAGGATATGCAGGCAGGCCAAACAGTCATCAAAGCAGGCGTAAAAATCACGCCAATACATATTGGCCTTTTGTCTAGCCTTGGTATCACTGACGTTATTGTCTACAAGCCATTAAATGTTGGCATATTAACAACAGGCGATGAACTTATTCCTGCGGGTACAAGTCTAAAAGCAGGGCAAATCTATAATTCAAACGGCCCAATGTTGAGCGCTCTTGTTACTCAAGCTGGCCATAATGTGAGTCTTTGCATTCACGCAGCAGATACCTTAGAAGACACGAAAGCCGCGCTAAAAACCTTGATGCAATCCTGCGATGTTATTCTGTCGTCAGGCGGTGTTTCTGTCGGCGAAGAAGACCATGTGAAAGAAGCATTAGAAAAATTAGGGAAAGTGCATTTATGGAAGATAGCCATAAAGCCAGGTAAACCCCTTGTTCATGCAACACTTCAGGGCATCCCTTTTCTTGGCTTGCCAGGAAATCCAAGCTCAACCTTGGTAACCTATCATTGGTTCGCACGTCTTTTGCTGTCTATTTGTTCCGGTCAAATTGCCGAGTTACCCCAATCTTATCTTGTAGACGCAGGCTTCAACCGTAACAAAACAATCCAACGAGATGAGTTTTTAAGGGTCTCGGTTGGAAAGGATGGTCTAGCCTATGCGCATCCACAACAAAGCTCTGGCGCATTGTTAGCTGCTTCTGAAAGCCAAGGCTATTTGCATGTCAAAGCAAACACTCAAGTAGAATATGGCCACTCTTATCCTTTTTATCCTTTCTCTGCCTTCTAACTTTCCTCTTTCTTCATAACTCACCTAGACTAAGAGAGTAGCGTTCTGAAAAATCGGAATGCTGTTCTCTTAATTTGAAAAAAACTAAAACCATTAGCACTAACAAAAGGCGAAGAAAATGAGAGACGTAGAATGGGAAACATCCCTATATGAACATCAGCACGCGATGATCAAGCGACTCGATGCTTTTAGAAAAGGTGCGAAAGCCATCGAATATTCGAAAGATGAAACAATGGTGATCGAACATTCCTTTCAACTACTTGTCGCCTCCATGCTGGACCTTGCTCGCTATGTTTTAAAACATCACTACAAAACCGAGATATCCTCACGCAAAGAAGTGTTAAACGCGCTTATTGTGAATAAAGATGTCACTTATGAACAAGCAGAACAAATTAGGTCGCTAATCATTTTAAGAGACAAAATTCTCCACAACTACCTTGACGAAAATTTTGCAGACTTGGAAGAAGCCATGACTCTTAGGCGCTACAGCTTAGTGGAAGTATTAACAAAAGAATGGATAACTCGCTTATCAAGCCCTTCTTGATAAGCATAAAATATTTAGATTAAACCGAGGCGTCGAGAAAAGCCTGTCGTAATAACCCACGAAACCAGACATGAGCAGCGTCATGTTGGAAACGTTCATGCCAAATCATCGAATAATCAAATTCGCGTGAAGCAAAAGGCAGCTCGTGTACGACTATTTCAGATACGGTTGCCGCCATATCTTCAGCAAAGAGTTTTGGAACCGTCAGTAATAAATCACTGTCCATCACCACTCTTGCTGCTGGTACGAAATTAGGCAAATGCACCGCAACATGACGCTTATGACCCATTTTTTCCAGCTCTCGATCAACCGCGAAATACTCTCGACGGCCTAACACAACTTGTACATGGCTTGCCTGTAAATAACTTTCTAAGGTTAATTTGTCTTGAATACCTGGATGATCTTTACGAGCCAAGCAGACCATACAGTCACTCTTCAAACGCATAGCCCGAATACCTGTTGGCGGCTCTTTAGACAATACAGCAACCGCCACATCAATATTCGTTTGATCTAATTCGGCCACCATATCCTCATTCCAAGATTTTACATCCAAGATAGCATCCGGCGCTTTTTGTCGAAATTGATCAAGAATTTTAGGCAAAACCGTTAATGTACCGAAGTCTGTAGTCGATAAAATAAACCGTCGCTTACTACTTTGAGGGGTAAATTCACGAGGCTGAATAAGACTTTCAAGCCCCTTTAACGTATCCGCTAAAAGTGACGCTAAGTCTTGAGTTTTAGCAGTGGCTGATAAACCATGGGAGGTGCGAATAAACAGAGGATCATCGAACACATCGCGTAATCGCGATAATGAGCGACTAACAGCAGGCTGAGAAACATTAAGTCGCGTTGCTGCTTTCGTGACATTAAGTTCTTCAATCAAAACTTGAAAAACATACAGTAAATTCAAATCTATATCAGACAAACGTATTTCTGACAAAACAACACCCCAACCAAGCTTGTTATCATTATAATTAGGAATCATAACAAGCTTTTAGAAGTGACAATAGCAGTCTCGATCACAAGCACAAAAAATTACGTTAATATCTAAACAAACAGAAATTTCAACGCTTGATAATAAACGACTAAGCAGACAACTCGCGAATTTGTGCAGATGTCATACCCAGCAAATACAAAATACCGTCTAAACCAAGATTATTCATCGGACATGGTGCCTGCTCCCGAACCAAAGGCTTAGCATGCAAAGCTACACCTAAAGCAGCATGATTTAGCATCAATAAATCATTGGCACCATCGCCACAAGCAATAGTCTGTTGCCAATCAACATTTTGTGTCGTAACAATATTCGTCAACAAAAGCTTCTTACGCTCACCATCAACAATATCGCCTAAATGCTTGCCAGTTAATTCATTATTTTTAATTTCTAGCACATTGGCATGCACTTCAGTCATACCATATTCAGCTTGGACTCGGTCGGCAAAATAGGTAAAGCCGCCAGATAAAATCGCCGTATGCCAGCCATAATGATGCAACACCTTCATCAAGGTTGAAATGCCATCCATATGCTGAATTCTGTTATAAACCCCATCCATAACCTCGCTACTCAAACCTTTTAGCAGAGCTAAGCGCTGTACAAAGCTTTCAACAAAATCGATTTCACCGCGCATGGCGCTCGCAGTCACAGCGGAGATTTGTTCACCGATTCCTGCTTCGACTGCCAATTCATCCATTACTTCAGCTTTGATAAGCGTGGAATCCATGTCAAATACAGCAACGCCCGGTGTTTTAATATCTAACATTGACGACTGATAAATATGATCGATACCAGTATCATTAGATAAACGTAAAAGCTCAGTACGAATAGATACGCGATCAAGTAGGCTATCATCAACCATAACTTGCGCCACAGAAATAGCATCTTGAGCATCTGACAACAGACGAATTGCTCCTTGTAAACCACGTGCCTCTAACCAAGCGTTAAATTTATCAAGATATTCAGGGTTCAAAGAACCAATAAGAGTAATACTGGCAGACATAAACGCTCCTAATTCAATAAGACGCCTACTATAGCAAATCGTTTTCTTTTCGCTAAGCACCTGTTCTACTTTAAAGAATTCAGAAAACGGCCGTTATGATGTGTATACTTTACTCATCGTTCTACGAGTTACCCCAAAGGAAGTTAATGGACACCCAACCAAAAACCAAGGCTATCGCTGCTTTCATACGTAAAAAACTCAGTGCGTCAGCCATTACCGTTGCCACCTTTATCTCGCTTATGATTCTCACTGTGTGCATTTTTTGGTACACAATGACCCATGCGCTAGGCAACTATTTATCCCAACAAACTGAAGTATTAGGCAGTAGCTTAGCAACTCAGGCCGCATTCAATGCCACTCAGTCCATCTTAAACAACGATTTATTAAGCTTAAATGTGTTACTCAATCGTCTAGTGGTTGATGACAATATTTTGAGTGCTCGAGTATTTAACAAAAAAGACGAACTACTGGCAGAAGCGGACAGTGGTAATTCTGGGATGCAATCTGAGCAAGATTTTCGGCCAAGTGATACTCGAAGAGTATATAGTTCAAGCATAAAATTCAGAGACGAGATCGTTGGTCATGTACTAATTACGCTAGATAAAACGCCAGCTCAGGCTACATTACAACACCTAAACAATTTGTTAATTGGCGTAGCTATATTTACTTGTACCATTGCGTTATTGCTGGTCATCTTAATCACAAAATGGCTTTTTGCGCCGATCAACGATGCCTCTTCTGCTCTCATTAATTATAGTAAAGGACGAAAACCAACCGAATTACCAAAACCCATATATAAAGAAGCAAAGGCGCTATTCCAAGCGATTGAAAAAATCCAATCCATAGAACGCCCTAAAGAAGAAATAGAAAAGCCCATCAAGACAGAAGAAGAAAGTGCCTCACAAGTGGCAAAGCCTCAATTTGAAATAAACTTTGATGCCATCTTTGAAGAATCCAGACAGCGTAGCTGTGTTCTCTATTTTGACATTCTTAATTTAGATGAGTGGCACAAAGATATGACACCGCTAAAAGTAGCTAATTTATTAACGCCAATCTATCGAGCGATATTTCAAGCAAGCGAAGTCTACTTAGGTCAAGTTCATCAATACGAAAATGACTCAGCGATCGTACTTTTCAGCGCACACAATTGTGAAGATAATTTATATATTAATGCAGTTAGTACAGCACAGCTATTCTTAGGATTGGTTGATAAATTACTGGAAAATGAACTCTATACCGACATCCCTAAACTAAACTTTCATTTAGGATTACATCAAGGTAATACCCAAGTTACCAACATGGTAAAAGAGAATCGCTTTGAGCCAGATCGAATCGAAACACTTTTGACGAGCATTCATCAGTTAAGTGAGTCTGAAAGTATTAACAAACTAGTAATCAGTGATGATATTTTTACCTTATCGCACATACAAAATCGCGTATTCACTGGCCTTCCAGAAGTGATTGATGATAATGGCAAAGAAATATTAGCTTATGAAGTAAAAGGCATGTCAGATAAATACAAACAACAAATCCATAAGCATATTCTTGAGATCGCTAGCCCAGAAGAGCAAGAAGACAATACTTTATAAGCTTACCAAAATCTGAACATAAAAAAACCCGCTTTCATGCGGGTCTTTTTTGTTCAAATTATGTGTTAATCATCAAACCGAATCACATCATCTAATGACAAACCTTCTTTATCCATAATTAAACGCAGTTTTCGTAATGCCTCGACTTGAATCTGACGAACACGCTCACGCGTTAAACCAATTTCAGCGCCAACATGCTCTAATGTGCTGGCTTCATGTCCTCGCAGACCAAAACGACGTGTAATGACCTCACACTGCTTTTCGCTCAACTCATCAAGCCAAAGTTCGATACTATTTAAAACATCGCCATCTTGACGATCCGCTTCTGGCCCCTGATGAAGAGTATCTGCTAAAATTTCAACCAAACTCTTATCATTATTATCCCCTCCGAATGTTGCATCAATTGAGCTAACCTTTTCATTCAGGCCAAGCATCTTTTGTACATCTTCTACAGGACAATCTAGCATTTCTGCAATTTCTTCAGCACTAGGCTCATGATCTAACTTTTGTGTCAGTTCACGAGCTGCGCGCAAATATACGTTAAGCTCTTTTACTACATGAATCGGCAAGCGAATGGTTCTTGTCTGATTCATGATCGCACGTTCGATGGTTTGCCGTATCCACCAAGTAGCATAAGTTGAAAACCGAAATCCACGCTCTGGGTCAAATTTCTCCACCGCTCTAATCAAGCCAAGATTGCCTTCTTCGATTAAATCCAACAGAGATAAACCTCGATTAAGGTAACGTCGAGATATCTTAACAACCAAACGTAAATTACTTTCTATCATGCGCTTACGCGCTTTTTGATCACCCTTTAGTGAAAGGCGAGAAAAATATACTTCTTCCTCGGCAGTAAGCAGTGGAGAAAAACCGATCTCACTTAAATACAACTGAGTAACATCAAGGTTACGACTAGAATCAGCGTCGGCATAACGAGCACTTACAGCCGACTCAAACTCTTCATCAACCAATTCCTCGTCAACAAGCACATCTCCAATGAGCTCATCATCCAGTGTATCAAGATCAAAATCTCCAATATTCGAAACCTTAGCTGCTTCTTTATCCATATTTGCAAACTTCATGTCCCCTCCTTAAAACGCTAATTTCGCTTAATTCATTTTGGGCAAAACATCTAACGGGTCAATAGGCTGACCATCTCGACGAACCTCAAAGTGAAGTAGTGGCCTATCATCTCCCTTGCCACCGATAACAGCAAGAGAATCACCTGCTCGAACATTTTGCTTTTCTTTTACCAATATTCTTTCGTTGTAAGCATAAGCACTAAGATATACATCGTTGTGCTTCACGATAACAAGATTGCCATAACCAATAAGACCGCTGCCTGCATAAACAACCGTTCCATCAGCAGCCGCTTTTACCAATGCTCCTTGCTCAGCCTTTATATCTATACCTTTACTACTAACGCCAGCGTTTGAAAACCCCCTAGTGACCTGTCCATCAACAGGCCAAGACCAACTACCCGATATTTTTTCGTCTTTCGTATCATTTTTAGACAATTTTTCAGGCACTTTGACAGAAACAATCGGATCAGATTTAGAGGGTATATTTTTCGTATTTGATACAATTAAAGGGATAGAAGATGTCGAATTATTAGCGACTGAAGGAGGCGTATTTTGGACGCCAATTAGACGGATTTTTTGCTTAGGATAAATGGTATAAGGGGAATCAATATGATTCGATTTAGCAAGTTCGCGATAGTCTAACCCATAGCGGAAAGCAATAGAGAACAAGGTTTCACCGCTCTGGACACGGTGAACACCAGAGGAAGGAATAGAAGACACACTGGCATTATTTGAGGCGTAAGTTCGATTGTTTTTTGCCGAATAATGCAACAGTTCATAAGAGCATCCTGACAATAAAAAGCACAACAAAACAAGCCGACTTATTAACCAAGCTAGCGATGAACAATCATGACTTTTAAGGACGCAACGGAAGATAATTCTTTACCCCAATATCCGATTTAAATTAATTATTACTATTTGTCGATTTTCGTAAAAATATGTAAGAAATAAGAATCACACTCAAAAACCCTATAAAAACAAACACAACTGGAAGTAAAAAATCAGTCGGCCAATAATAATTGAGGAGCTCCCAAGGCAACACAAGATGCTCTTCTAACGGCAGTTTTTTATCACCTATAACACTCCAAGTATCCGTCACTTTCCAAGGCCATACTTTAACTAGAGCTCCCAGCATAACACCTGTAAGAAATGACAAAGTCATGGACCTTACATGATTGAGCAAATAATGAAGAACTTTAGAAAAGGTTAACAATCCAATCAAAGCACCCGCTGCAAAAACCAAAATAACAGCAAGATCCATACTTTTAACTGCCGAAAGAATAAATCCGTACATTCCAAGCATCAGTAGTAAAAAACTCCCTGAAATACCTGGCAAAATCATCGCACAAATTGCAATCATGCCCGAGCAAAAAACCATGGTGTAAGACGTATTTAACTGAGTTGGAACAAGCAAGGACAAGCTAGCACCAACAGCTACACCAACCATAAGCCCACCAAAATGCCGCCAAGAAAATCCAGATATCTGACTAATTAAGAAATAAGCTGACGCTAAGATCAGCCCAAAAAAGAAACTCCACAAATAGCTCGGATAAACAACTAAAAGATGTGTAATCAAGCCTGCAAGCATAAAAATACTGGTGACAACACCCGCACCCAATGATAATAAAAAAGCACCATCAAAATGCTTCCATAAGCCTTTTAAATCACCTTTAAACAACATAACTAAACTGGCTTTATTCACACCGCTTAATGCATTAATAAGTCGATCATAAACACCTAAAATAAAAGCAATCGTCCCACCAGAAACACCTGGGACGACATCTGCGGCGCCCATTAGCACACCACTCAAATACACTCTAAGCCATTTAGGCATGTTCCATTCCTTCTAATAGGGGTACAAAATACGCAGGTTCTGTCCCTAGACATTTCCAACGATCACCTTCTTTACGCCAACAGCCTATCTGTGGGCTAGGATGATCAATCGGCATAATTAAAATACCTTGCTGTTTCAGACAATCTGTCAAGGCTAACGAAATTTTACTTGCCATTGCGGTAATAATAACGGCATCCATCTCAACTTTATTAGGCCATCCAGTCTGCCCATCACCAAATAAGTACTCAACATTCCTGACTCCCATCAACGACAAACGCCTCTTCGCTTGTAAATAAAGCGGTTCGTGACGCTCGACGGTATGAACTTTATTAAAAAAATGCGACAAAATTCGAGTCTGATAACCCGATCCGGTACCAATTTCCAACACGCGACCAAGCCGAGAATGCGCCAAAAGCCATTCGGTCATTCTAGCTACTGTAAGCGGCTGACTAATGGTTTGATTTCGACCGATAGGAAGTGGCGTTGCTGAATAAGCCAAATGCGAAAACGCAGGCTCTACAAACTCATGACGAGGAATAGAGCCCATCAGGGCCAATAGTTCTTCATGAGTAACCCCATGTTTTCTAAGCTGATCAACCATCTTAGAAGCTTTGGGCTCCGTATGTGAAACTAACCAGTTGAGATCGTGCAGGCTCATAGCGTTATTGTGTCTGTCCATTTTGTAAGAGGAGATTTTGCTTCATAACAAGTCATATCCGTATGAATTGGCGTAATAGAAACATAGCCCTTATTCACAGCACAAAAGTCTGTTCCCTCCGACACATCATGAGGCTCAGACAAAGCACCAATCCAAAAGCTTGGAATGCCTTTAGGGTGTTGAGCTGAAATAGGCGCTTGTGCCTTATGGCGATAACCAAGACGTGTCACCTGTATCCCTTTGAGCTCGCTATATGGGACATCAGGGACATTGATATTCAATAAGATACCAGCAGGCAACTCAAGAGTATGTGAATCCTTCAAAAGCAGCATAATAACTTTTGCTGCAGTATCAAAATGCAGATTCCCAACTAAGGACACTGCTAACGCGGGGCGCCCTAAATGACGAGCTTCCATGGCAGCAGCAACCGTGCCGGAATAAATAACATCGTCACCCAAATTGGCTCCGTGATTAATTCCAGAGACAACCAAGTCCACATCGCCATCAATTACTCCTGACAATGCCAGATTAACACAATCTGTCGGCGTACCATCAACACGATACTGCCCCTCCGCAACCTTAATCGGCTGTA
Source organism: Marinomonas sp. BSi20584 (assembly GCF_002792415.1). Classification (NCBI taxonomy): domain Bacteria; kingdom Pseudomonadati; phylum Pseudomonadota; class Gammaproteobacteria; order Oceanospirillales; family Oceanospirillaceae; genus Marinomonas; species Marinomonas sp. BSi20584. The sequence goes on along the minus strand of NZ_KZ454870.1, from coordinate 204,290 downwards.
TAGGGCGAGACAAGGTCAAAGAGTTACTAGCACCACTACGATTACGATCTGGCGCCACCACTAAAATGGCGTACTCTCGCTGTAAATATTTAGCCAGCGTCTGTATACCAAGCGCATCAAGACCATCATCATTAGCGATCAATATTCTCATGGTATTTCTCTGCAGACTTATCCGTATAATCTATCATTTCACGCAACAGACTGGTCGCAAAACACCCTTTTGGTAAGGAGAATTCAACGATCAATTGCGCATTCCCTTCTTTCTCTCTTAGCAATTCCCACGCCATATTCATCGGCACAAGGCGCGCCAGTCGGCTGTCTCGAGAAAGATCAAAGGCAATCAAAGCATCAACCAAGTCCATACTTTCCGCCAAAGAGTCTTTCATCACTCGCTCACGCTGATGCCCGGTGCCAGCCTCCCAACCCTCACTAATCATAGGTAAAACTGGGCTGATACTGCCTCGCATCACGCTTAAGTGCATCAAAGCGCCTACTTCTTTTACACGGAACTGCTCATCTTTATGCTGAAACTGAGCAATATCACCATCACATAAACGCATCCACATACCATTTTCAACTTGATCGCTTAATGCTTCATTGAAACACCAAGAACGAATAGCTGATAACCAAAAGGATTCTGTCTTTGATAATTTGCGGCGACTTTGCCGCCCTTTTAGGACAAAATCTTTGCCGTAGTGCAAATTATTACCGTTTATACCAAAACGCTGAGGACCATAATAATTGGGTACACCACCTTGTTTTATCAGATTCAAACGCCCTTCTAGCTCGTCTAGATCACCATTAACGTCACGAAGTCGGATAACAAAGCGATTCGCTAAATGCGCGCCAGTGCGAAGCTTTTTCGAATGGCGTAACTGCGCAATTACTCGAACACTTTCCGGCTCTCTAAATGCTTCCTGAATGGTCGTTAAATCTGGTTCTTGATTCAATACATGCAAACAGAACCACTGACGCGTACAAGCATGACGATCTTTCACGCCACTATACGTCACTTTATTCGGAGCAATGCCGACAATTTGAGCCAAGCGTTTAGCAAGGAAATCAGTATTCACCCCTTCCTTTTCAATGAACACAAAGCAAAATTCACCTTTGCCATCAGGCTCAAAACCTAACTGCTCTTCGACGTAAAAGTCTTGCACATGGGTTTTCAAATCCCCAGTAACAGTTGGCTTAGACCAAGCGTATCGCCATTCGGTATTCATACATTACCTTGATTAAAAAGAGCTTAATTAAAATTAGCTTGTGTAAAAATAAGCGCAACAGCTTCTACAGCGATACCCTCTTTTCGACCGGTAAAGCCAAGCTTTTCCGTCGTCGTTGCTTTCACATTCACGACACTGATATCTACTGCCAAATCTTCGGCTATATTTGCTCGCATAGCATCAATATAAGGACGCATTTTGGGTGCTTCAGCAATAATGGTGATATCAATATTACCCACATTAAAACCAAGGGCCTGTATTTCCTGATAAGCACGCTTTAATAAAATTCGACTATCTGCACCAGCAAAAGCAGCATCCGTATCAGGGAAATGCTTTCCTATATCGCCCAAAGCGGCGGCACCTAACAAGGCATCGGTCAAAGCGTGCAATGCGACATCACCATCAGAATGGGCAATCAAGCCCTGAGAGTAAGGGATAGAAACGCCACCAATAACAATATGATCGCCTTCACCAAATTTATGAACATCAAAACCATGGCCAATACGAAAAGGCATCATGATAGTTACTCCTGTGCTATGAATTGCACTTACTGTTTGAACCTAAAATATAAGAAAAAAGCGCCTCAGCAATCAGCAGGTCTTCGGGTAAGGTTATTTTAATATTGCTACTTTCCCCGATAACAAGATCTGGATGCCAACCTGAAAACTCCATCGCAGAGCATTCATCTGTCACCACAACACCATGCGCTTGTGCTTGCTGCAATGCGTCTAATAACGCTTGGGCAGGAAATTTCTGTGGCGTCTGCGCCAACCAGATAGTACCTCTGTCAAGCGTAGCATCAACCAATGGCTGACCTAAAACTTGAAGCTTCACAGTATCTTTCGCTGGCATTGCCAACAACGCACCTTGATCAGAGGTATGGTGAATAATTCGATTCAGTGCAGCTTGGCTTAACAGAGGACGCGCGGCATCATGAACCAAAACATCTTGCTGCATTACATCTACTGTATCCAATAAATAACGCAGACCTTTCTGTACGGTATCACAGCGTTCTTTGCCACCAACAAACATATGAACTAAATCGTGTTGCTGCCATTTCGAGTCAGACCAATAGGCATCATTCTCCCCCACACCAACGAGCACACCAGCAATAAGCGGATGCGAAATGAAAATATCTATAGTGCGATCTAGAATGGTCTGTCCGGCAAGAGGTAAATATTGTTTTGGGCAATTCGCTTGCATACGCTGGCCAACACCTGCGGCAGGAATAATAACCCACAAAGGCTTTATCATTTTTTATTCACCATGCGATAAAACACTTCACCATCTTTTATATACTGAAGTTCGCTACGAACATGCTCCTCTACAGCCTCTTCTCCAAGGCGGAGATCATGCACTTGCGCTCTAAGGGCTTGATTACGGTGCTTCAGACGTAAGTTAATACGCTCTTGATAGGCGATCTGCTTTGCTAGTTCTTCTTGTCGCTTAACGCCCTGCTCACCAAAATACAAATGATAAGATTGATAGCCCACGGCACAGACAAAGAAGAAAATTAACAAACGTGCCATATAACACCCTCAACATCTAAAAAAACATATCCCTCATTATCAAAGGAATCGAAGCAAAAAAAAATAAAAAAAGGGAGAACCAAGTTCTCCCTTTATTAAATCAGGCAATATTAAGCCTGACCTTTGATCTCAGAACGACCTTTATAAGGTGCTTTGCCACCTAATTGCTCTTCAATACGTAGTAATTGGTTGTACTTAGCAACACGGTCAGAACGGCATAGAGAACCCGTTTTAATTTGACCAGCCGCTGTACCAACTGCAAGATCTGCAATAGTCGCGTCTTCTGTTTCACCAGAACGGTGAGAGATAACAACTGTAAAACCAGCGTCTTTTGCCATTTTAATAGCGGCCAACGTCTCAGTTAAAGAACCGATTTGGTTAAACTTGATTAATATTGAATTCGCAATACCGTTATCGATACCACGCTTCAAAATCTTGGTGTTAGTAACGAACAGATCATCACCCACTAATTGGATTTTATCACCCATTAGTTTAGTTTGGTGTGCGAAACCATCCCAGTCAGACTCGTCAAGACCATCTTCGATAGAAACAATTGGATATTGCTTAGTAAGGTCTTGTAAGAAGAAGTTGAACTCTTCTGAGGTGAATTTTTTACCTTCACCTTTAAGGTCATAGATATTTGCTTCTTTGTCGTAAAACTCAGAGGCAGCACAATCCATCGCCAAAGTGATGTCTTTACCTAGCTCGTACCCTGCTGCTGCAACCGCTTCTTTGATAACAGCCAATGCTTCAGCATTAGATGACAAATCAGGCGCAAAACCACCCTCATCACCAACCGCAGTGCTTAAGCCGCGATCGCTCAATACTTTTTTCAGTGCATGGAAGATTTCAGCACCGTAACGCAAAGCTTCACGGAAGTTTGGCGCACCAACTGGTTGAATCATGAACTCTTGAATATCAACGTTGTTATCTGCGTGCTCACCACCATTGATGATGTTCATCATAGGTACAGGCATTGAGTAAACACCTGGAGTACCATTGATGTCTGCAATGTGAGCATATAATGGTACTTTTTTAGAAATTGCCGCTGCTTTCGCCGCTGCCAAAGAAACCGCCAAAATAGCGTTAGCACCAAAAGTAGATTTGTTTTCTGTGCCATCAAGATCAATCATAATGTGATCAAGTTCAGCTTGAGCAAGGGCATCTTTGCCGATTAAAGCGTCACGGATTGGACCGTTAACCGCTGCAACCGCTTTTAATACGCCTTTGCCTAGGTAACGACTTTTGTCGCCATCACGCAATTCTAAAGCTTCACGAGAACCGGTAGAGGCACCAGAAGGTGCGCACGCTGAACCTACGGAGCCGTCTGCCAAAAAAACATCAGCTTCAACGGTAGGATTACCACGAGAATCTAAAACTTCTCTGGCTTTAATATCAACGATTTGACTCATAACAAACCTCTTAAAATAAATGAAAAATCACAAACTGCCTGTTTGCACGACTGAGTCCTTTGCACGATGTTACGAGCGAAGCCAAGACGAGGCAAAAATAGACGAAAAAGCGGAGTTTATAAATTATAAATGAGCATTTTAGTCTATTTTTAACAAAGTATTGGCAAGCACAGTAGTCGTGCGAGGGGCTCTATTTATTTTTCTTTTCCTGCGTATTTTAGTGCCGCATGTACAAAGGCACTGAACAGGCCGTGTCCATATCTAGGTGTTGAAGTAAATTCTGGATGAAACTGACAAGCAACAAACCAAGGATGATCAGCAATTTCGATCATCTCTACTAAGGAATTGTCTTCTGAACGACCTGAAATCGTCAAACCTGCTGCTTCCAACGCATCAACATAAAAGTTGTTTACTTCATAACGATGGCGATGACGCTCTTTAATGACTGCTTTACCGTAAGCATCAAAGGCTTTTGTGCCTTCAGTAAGATTACAGTTCTGCGCGCCAAGACGCATAGTGCCACCTAGATCGGATTCCTCTGACCGGATTTCTTTGGAACCCTCTGCATTAGTCCATTCTGTAATCAGACCAACAACTGGGTTCTCTGCTTTTAAATTAAACTCGGTGCTGTGTGCACCGGCTAAATTTGCCACATTACGAGCAAATTCGATTACCGCTACTTGCATACCCAAACAAATACCTAAGTAAGGTACTTTATTTTCACGAGCATACTGAGCCGTCAATATCTTACCTTCAACACCGCGCTCACCGAAACCACCAGGAACGAGAATTGCGTCCATTCCTTTTAGTACTTCCGTACCTTTTTCTTCAATACTTTCAGAGTCGATGTAGTGCAATTTCACTTTTGTACGAGCATGAATACCAGCGTGATCCATTGCTTCAATCAACGATTTATACGCATCCAACAACTCCATGTATTTACCAACCATGGCGATATTGATTTGCTTCTCAGGGTTCAATTTAGCCTGAGTTACTTTGTTCCAGATATCTAGATTTGGCATATCGCAATCTAGATTGAAATATTCAACGATCAGGCTATCTAACCCTTGGTCATTCAACATTTGTGGAATGCGGTAAATAGTGTCGGCGTCAGGAAGAGAGATAACCGCACGTTCTTCAACGCTAGTAAACAAAGCAATTTTCTTACGCTCTGGCGCTTCAATAGACACTTCAGAACGACAGATAAGAATGTCAGGTTGAATACCGATAGAGCGAAGCTCTTTTACGGAATGCTGAGTAGGCTTGGTTTTGGTTTCGCCAGCAGTACGAATATAAGGAACCAAAGTCAAATGCATGAATAATGCGCGACGTGGGCCCAATTCTACTTTTAATTGGCGAATAGCTTCTAAGAAAGGTTGTGATTCAATATCACCAACTGTACCGCCGATTTCAACCAAAGCAACATCTGCGCCTTCAGCACCAGAGATCACGCGGCGTTTGATTTCATCTGTAATATGTGGAATTACTTGAACGGTTCCACCAAGGTATTCACCACGACGCTCTTTTTTAAGAACATGTTGATAAACACGACCACTGGTAAAGTTATTGCGTTTGCCCATTTTAGTGGAGATGAAACGCTCGTAGTGACCAAGATCTAGATCAGTTTCAGCGCCGTCTTCTGTGACATATACTTCGCCGTGCTGGAAAGGACTCATGGTGCCTGGATCCACGTTGATGTATGGATCTAGCTTTAGCATGGTGACTTTTAGACCACGAGATTCAAGGATTGCGGCCAAAGATGCTGCTGCCAAACCTTTACCAAGAGATGAAACTACACCACCTGTAACGAAAATATATCGTGTCGCCATGAGTGTTTAACCCGCCTTAAAATATAAAAAAATGAGATTTGAAAGCACATAACAATATACCTTCAGGACGGGGGAAAATAATAACATCGGAAGGCATTTCACTCAATGTAAAACACAGTTGTTTTACATTGAGTGAAAGATCTATACCAAGAGAGCTTTGAACAAAGCTAAGAAAGAAGAGGCCAGTTAAAGCAGAACTATAAGTCTAACTCTAAGACTGGGGTTTTAGAGCGAGAACAGCAAGGCATAATCAACTTGCCTTGAGCATGTTCTTTATCCGTTAAAAAGACATCTCTGTGATCAGGAACGCCATCTATAACACCTGTTTGACAGGTACCACATACGCCAGATTCGCAAGACACAGCAAGAAAAATACCGTTTTCATCTAAAGCCTCAAAAATACTTTGATCGACTCCAACATCAAAGACCTCGCCAGTACTGTGGATTTTGACTTTAAATGCGGTATTTTCACTTACATTTTCATCGAGTACCGGCGCTGCAAAGAACTCTCGGTGCAAACGGTCTTCAGGCCAACCTAACATTTTTGCTTGCAATAACACGTAATCAATAAAGCTTGCAGGGCCACAAATATACAATTCAGAATCGTTCGCGTGACGAGACAAAACACTCACCACGTCCATTTGACTAGATCCTGCCACTTCACTGTAGTGAAAGTGCATTTTATCAGCAAAAGAAGCATTTTCTAATGCCGATGCAAAAGCGGCTGTTTCTGGAGATCGGGCACAATAATGAAATTCAAAGGATAAACCTTTTTTTTGCAATTGCTGCGCCATTGGCAATATCGGCGTTACACCAATACCACCAGCAATCAAGACACTGTGACGCGCTACATCCATCAAAGGAAAGTGGTTTTTAGGGGCACTAATTGATAATTCGTCGCCTATCTGCAAGCGGTGCACTTCCTCTGAACCACCTCTTGATTGAGGGTCTTTTAACACTGCTATTTCATAATACTGCCCTTCAGATTGCATACGACACAAAGAATATTGTCGAACCAAACCACTAGGCAAATGAACATCAATATGAGCTCCGGGTTCAAAACTTGGCAAATCAGAACAATCCACGGAACCTAAAACCAATCGAACCACACCTAGCGCTTCAGTCACCACATTTCTTACTACTACCTGAATCATCAAGTACTCCTAATTTATTATTCTTATTTGACAAAAGAGCAACTAGAGCAACTCTCTTGTCAGCGCCTTTGTTAGAAAGAAGCGGTTTGAAGCGGCGCATTTGACGACGAGGACGCTTTAGGCTGCTGTTTAGCCGCCTGCTCTTTCGCAATAATTCGGTCAATCACTCGTCTTGACTGAACGCCACCAGCATCAATATCAAGCTTCAATAAATCATAGTCTGGAAAAGCCAATAAGTTTTGCTGTTGACGTTCAAGCACATCCAAATCTTCAGCAAAAATTTTGCCCTGCCCTTCACGAATAGTATCGGTTAATGCCTGATCTTCTGGTTTGAAATTACGTGCCATACCCCAGAAATACCAAATAGAAGTTTCAGTTTCAGGTGTAATGAAATCCACTACAGTGCTGCTGGCTTTTTTATCCGCAGGCGCATCAAACCCACCATTTCCAGCATGAGCAACGCCAACATCAATCATCACATGAGAAGGCGGACTGAAACGACAAATCTGCCAACGATCCACTAAAACGTCGTCAGCCAAACCATTACCTCGTAGCGCCGATTGCCAAAATGGTGGCGCCATAATGTTTTCCATAAAACGGCTGGTAATGACCTTATCGCCATCCACCGTAGTAGAGACAGGAGACTCATCGATTTCTTTCTGACCAATACTGCCAGCATGCACATAAGTCTCATGGGTCAGATCCATCAGGTTATCGACCATCAAACGGTAATCACAGTTGATATGATACAAGCCACCACCATAAGCCCATTCTGGGTTTACAGCCCATTCTAAATGAGGAATCAAGGCTTTATCGGCTTGAGATTGATCGCCCGGCCACACCCAAATAAAACCATAGCGCTCTTCAACCGCATAGGACTTCATGCAAGGAAAGCCTTTTACACGCTGCAATGGCATTTCTTTAGTTTTGCCATCAGCACCCATTTTTAAACCATGGTAACCACAAACCAAAAGACCTTCTTCGACATAGCCTAAAGACAAAGCGGCTCCGCGGTGTGGACAAAAATCCAATACCGCAGCAATTTCGTTATCGTGGGAACGGTAAAAAGCGATGCTTTCACCGCAAATTTTACGACCAAGAGGTTTGCTGCCCGCAACCTCTTCAGACATAGCCGCGACATACCACGTATTTTTAGGGAAAGTTTGCTGACTCATGAAATTCTCCTGCTTTTATTTTTATTTATTGGATCCAATATAGACAAAATAAATCAAAAAACAATATAGTTATGCATTAATTGGATCCATTTAATACATAATGAATAATAGTCTCCACCCTAAGCAATTGATAAATAAAAGCTTCCCCATTGGATCCAATTATTCCTTTTTCCCCCATATTTACGTTATGATTATTTTTTACGAAAAACGCTGAGGCAAGAGCAATGAGTACTTTCCAATGAGTAAACCTGGACAACAAGTAATCAGTCGATTGCGACAAATGATTTTGTCTGGCGAACTAGAGTCAGGACAACGCCTTGCTGAAATTCCAACCGCAGAACAACTTAGCGTGTCACGCACGCCAGTGCGTATTGCCTTTCGAACCCTAGAACAAGAAGGCTTACTGACCAAATTATCAGGACGTGGCTACATTGTTCGCCAAGTGACGCAAGCAGAGATTAGCGGTTCTATTGAGGTACGAGGCGTGTTGGAGGGTTTGGCGGCAAGACAAGCGGCTGAAAATGCACTATCAAAAGCGCAGAGCAATGAATTGTTACAACTATTAAAACAAGGCGATGAATTGTTTGCTAAAGGTTGCATCAACGAACAAGACCTCGCCATATACCACGACATGAACCAGCGTTTTCATCAAATCATTATAGAAGCCAGTTTAAACCCAGCCATAGCTGAAGCCTTAAGTCGTAACGAGCATCTGCCTTTTGCATCTGTTAGTGCTCTGGCATTTGATCGTAATAATCTAGCCCAAGAATATCGGCGTTTTAACTTTGCTCACATGCAACACCATGCGGTATTTGATGCTATCAGCCACGGACAAGGAAGCCGCGCTGAAGCAATCATGCGTGAGCACGCTAATGCCACACACAGCTATGCGAAAATATTTTCCCAAATGGAAGAAAACGGAGAGAAAATGCACGTTCTGAATAATATAGGCTCGCTAGACTAAGACAAATCAGTATTACCAAGCGGCACTTCTAAGGCGTTACTAATACCAATAGGTTGCCCAACCATTTCGTCATAAGCACTTTGATGACAAAGCACCATAGCGCCAACATTCTTGCCTTTGAACAAAGCTTGCAGATCTAGCTTATTATGACTAGTAAGAAAACGCCCTTGTTCCGTTTGTATATATTCTTCTTTGTCTCCGATCACCACCGACAGCTGATACAAGTTTGACTCCAAAGAATGAAGCTTTACCTTATCGACATGAGAAATCTTTTTAAGCTCTTTTAATAGCATGACAATGCACCTTTGCTGTTTTTATTTAGATACGCATTTAGCCATTACTCAGTTCACATAAAATTGCGAATCGCCGTGATAAGTTCATGCTAAAGTACTGCGATGAATAATAAGAACAGGAAAAACCATGACACTCCTTGATATTAACAGCAGCTATAAAAATTCAGCAGATGTGCAAACTGCATTTGATAAAATCCAAGCTTATATGGACAAGCCAGGTCGCACTTTAATCGGTTTAACCGGTGGACCAGGTTCGGGTAAAAGCACCCTAGCTGACTATTTGCTCGATCATTTTACAAAGCAACAAAACTCGCAAGTTGTTTGCCTTTCAATGGATGGTTTTCACCTGTATAAAGCCCAACTCCAAGCTCTACCTAACTCGGAAGAAGCCTTCGCTAGACGAGGTGCACCTTGGACATTTGATAGCACGGCCTTTGTAGAGCAAGTTAAGAAGATTCAACAAGGTTACCAACAAGACGATATTTTATGGCCAAGCTTTGACCACGCTTTGGGTGACCCTATTGAAGATGATTTATCGATAAAAAAAGAAACAAGGGTCATACTCGTCGAAGGATTATATTTGCTACATCAGCAAGATGGTTGGCAAGAATCTAAAGACTTGTTCGATGAGCATTGGTTTTTAGACATTCCTGTCGAAATCGCAATAGAACGACTAGCAAAGCGACACATGAAAGCTTGGGGCTTCAGTCACGAACAAGCTATGGATAGAATCAATCAGAGTGACGGTTTGAACGCAGAATTAGTTGCAACATACAAAAATCAGGCCGATTGGTTATTAAGAGTCTAAAGCTTATCTAGACTCTTAATTTTTATATTTTTTTGAGACTTCATGTCGCTACGCTCTTTGGGCTGCAATAGCTTCAGCGCTTCTTTCAAATGTCAGGTTGATCCGTAAGAACATACCTTGAATGGCTTCAACCTGATTAGAATCCCCTACAAGACTAATCAACTCATCATATAAAGACTTACAGGCTTTTTCAAAGCCATCATCACACCGACCTTTACTTGCCAATAAAAAAGCATTTGCTAAGGCGGTCTGCCAATTTTCCAATGAGTACAACGGCTGTTTTCCAGCCAAGCTTTCACAGATCGAGCGCAATCGAATAGAAACATGCCCAAGATTTAAAGCGGTCAATGCTAAATCAGTAATTGCACGCGATTTAGAGCCTTGATCATAGTTTGTTAAACGTAACAACCGATCCGCCATACGGCGGTTATACCAAGCAGCTGGGCTGGTATGTTGATCAATTTCCAATAAATCTTGGTAAGTTGTTTTAAAGATACGATGAACTAATAACTGAACACTTGGCCCAGTAATCAGATGAAACACCCAAAATAAAATGCACACGCCTGCAAAAATTGCCATGGCAGAGCTTATTGTGTAATCGATAGAAAAAGCCCGACTCATGTCCCTACTTGGACTAACTAGAATGGAAAAAGGAATACAGAAGCCCAAGCCATAAGGCAGAGTTTGCCGATCCGCAAGAAGCAATAAACCGATAAAATATGGAGCAGCTAGTACAAGCAATAAAATCTCTAATTGCCCGGAACTTTGTGACAATAAATTAAGCGCGAAAAAAACCGCCACAACTACCGCAGCGACAACACCAATCAATAACCTTTTTAGAACAACTTTTAGAACCATCAAAGGCAATCGGGCCAGCATGATTGAAAAAATCACCGGCAAAATCATGATCATTAATGCTGCTGTAGAACCAGTACTTACCCAGATACAAGCACCAATCAAGAACACTACAGTGGTTCGTACCCCAATAATCAATCCAGCTAATGGATCTCGATAACTCAACATACTGGGTGCATTCAACAAGGTGCTATCACGCTCCTCTAATGCTCGATAAGCTCGTAGTAAGACAGTCAACTCTGACGTGATTTCCGCACCAACATTTAGCATGTGAGATTCAAAAGGTGAATCTGAGTTATTTTTAGCGCGATAATCAGCAAGATCACGACGTAATGTTTTAACCTGATCCAAGCAATAGTCAAAATCACTAGACTCAGCAATACGATCAAATGCCTCACGTAATTGATCAAGCAACTGATTTAAGGTAGGCGTTATTAATTCCGCATGACGGCGCTGCAAACGACCAAAAATCTGCACCAAAGCCAATAGAGACAGTACTTTCTGGGCCAATTGATTGGCTGCTCTTGTTCGCCCTGGCCCCTTTGGCCCTTCATAACTGGCGGCACTAGAATCTTCGCTCACCATACCTAGTGTCGCCATAATTCCATCTATTTGCTTATGACGAGTTTCATGGCTACCTGACCTGTCCAGCTCTGTGACTAGATACTGTAGCGTTTGATTAATGACAGATCTTGCCTGCATTTGCAGACTATCTTTCACTTTGACTGGCCAGAACATATGACTGACAACACCCGCACAAATGGACCCGATAACAATTTCGCTTACACGAGCTTGAGCAATATTAAACACTGCCTGACTGTCTGCAGTTGACGGGCTCACCATCACCATCAAAACAATGATTTCTGACGTTACCGCAGCCATGGCAAATGCATAAACGAAATTAGCTTGTCGCACCAGAGCGGATAAGGCGGAATTCAAACCCAGCCATAACGCCAAGACACCCAAAGCCAAATAGGGGTATGGCATCAATTGAGTTAATAATAAAATGCCAAATAAGCCACCTATAATAGTGCCGACAATTTGGCAAATGGCTTTCTCAACGACTAAGCCACTTTCAGGACGCATTTGCAAAAAGACAGCGGAAACTAACGCCCAATAAGGCCGATCGAGATTCAAAGAGAGAGCAATCGTTAACGCCATCGCCATTGCAATAACGCCTTTGAGCGCAAAAATAACCGCCTGCTTTTCAGGTAAAAACAGATTACGAAGCACGATTCCCAAGGCTATCTCCTTACTGCTTAGTAAGATGAATAGTGGCCGTCATACCAGCGCTCAATTGTGTTTCTTCTGCTAACGGATCTAACTTGATATCTACCGGAATGCGTTGCGATAAGCGAACCCAGTTAAAGGTTTGCTGAACCTGCGGCAAAAGCTGACCATTACTCTGAGTATTGGTATTCGCTATGGCTTTACCAATACTCACAACATGACCCGTTAATGGCTTACCACCGCTCAATAAGGTTATTTTTGCTTGTTGATTCAAATGAACCAAGGGTATTTTGGTTTCCTCAAAATAGCCAGTTACATAAAAGGAATCTGACTGAACAATGGCAAAAACCGAGGCTCCTTGGCCGACATAATTTCCCTGACGTAAATTCAAGTTAATAATATGACCTGACACAGGTGCACGCACTTGAGTTCGGTCTAAATTAAGCTGAGCTGTCGCTTGCTGGGCTACAGCCAAATCATAATTTGCTTTGGCGATTTCAGTACTGATACGAGAAGACTCTAAATCTTCAGCGCTAATGGCTTTTTGACTAAGCAATGCAGTACGTCGTTCGTACTTATGTTTTGCCAACTGCCAAGAATACAAAGCATTTTCTGTGTTGGCTTTACTTTGATTAAATGCCGCTTGATAACGCTTTTGATCAACACTGAACAGTAAATCACCTTCTTTAACGGCCTGATCATTGGTGATATTCAGATTCGTTACCCAACCAGACACATCAGGAGCAACCGTCACTATGTCTGCACGAATACGGCCATCACGAGTCCAAGGGGAATGCATATAATCATTCCACACCCAGCGTCCAGCAAAAATAGCAGCCACAACAACCAACACAGTCAAAAGAATACGTAGATATTTCGCCATTGATTTATCTTCCACCTAATAAATAAACAGTTAGTGCCAAGTAACAAACAAATAATGACACTTCAAACCAAGCCACTCGCCAAATACGATCGTGCCAGTCCAAGCGATGAAGAGCAAAACGAGTTAACGCTGCCAATAAGAAAGCAATCGGAAAATAAATGACCAAGGGACTAAATTCTAAACCACCAAAAACAACCACATGAAGCATTATGAATATCCTGTCGTTAAGACGTTAGACAGTGTTACGAATCACTCAAAAACAGATAGCGTATTAAGAATAGAATTTTATCGCGATAACACCAACTAATTGTGCAGCTAACAGCCAAATAAAAACACAATAATAACAATTAGCTACATTTTGCTCTTGGCAGTGGTAGCGCTGAACTTGGTTGCCACTTAATTTCGAGATAAGAATAATCTGGATGTAACCATAGATCACCAATAGCAACCAATGCATCACCTAAGTACAAGTAAGGAAGATGTTCACGCCACCAGTTTGGTATCGCTTCATCGTTAAGCCATTTTTTTAACTTACGAGTTTTGCCATTGGGCATCATTAAACTCTCACCCTGAGGACGAGCCTTCAACACACAAGCATCACTGCCACTTACACAAATTTCGTCAAATGGGCGTGGCAAAGTCTCACCAGAAAACAAAGCTGCCAGCTTAACGGCTTCATCAGGTGGCAGGAGGTAAACCGCATTTTGATGGCGCATTATCCGTCCATGGGAAAATTCAAATTCAGGTTGTTTATCTTCCGCACTGGAAAACATCGCCTCAATACTTTCCAACTGAGCTTGCGGTAATGACACCCCTTTATCCTGTAAAAAATGTCGCCACCAAAAAAGCCGTTCTTCAATCGATTTATCAGCAATATTAGATAAAACCAAACCGCCAAGTTCGTTGCACCAAGCAACTAACTGCCGCTGAGCAAACAGAGAAAGCATGGCATAATCCGTCGCAATTCGTTGCGCACTGGAGACGATATTTTGCTCCATTTTTGGAAAGCGTTCTTTCAGAACCGGCACAACACTTTGACGAAGAAAATTACGCGTAAAATGCTCGTCGGCATTGGATTCATCATGAATCCAAACAAGTTGTTGCTGCTGAGCGTAATCTTCAATATCGTTTTTTGAAGCAGCTAACAAAGGACGTATCAAACGAGTACTGCCATAACCAAGCAGCCTTTCGTATGGAATACCAGATAAACCCTTTCCGCCCGTTCCTCGCAATAAACGAAACAACACAGTTTCAACCTGATCACCAGCGTGATGAGCCAACAGAATCACATCCCGATCACTCATTAACTTTTGAAAGGCTTGATAACGAGCATTACGAGCCGCATCTTCTAGAGAAGCCTGAGCATCTAACTGAACTCGTTGTGCGATAAAAGACACGCCAAGGTTGTCACAAACAACCTCACAATGCTTTAGCCAATCATCGGCATTAATACTCAAACCATGATGGACATGAAGCGCTACAAGCTTTTGTTTTTGCTCCACTGATATTTGATTAACCAAAGCATGCAGCAAGACATGGGAATCTACGCCGCCACTAAAGCCAATCCAGACTTTATCTACCTCAGAAAATAAGGAATCTATCCACTCAGCATTAAATCTAAGAGGCGACAAAGAAATTAGTGATTTAGGAGTTGAGCGTTTCATCATAAAGTCTGGGAGCAAAGTGCCTTAAACGTAAGAAACAAAAAAGCCCCCAATATAGGAGGCTTTTTAAGAAAACAAAAACTTATAGACCGTAAGACATTAAACGGTTGTAACGACGAGCCAATAGCTCTTCTGTAGTCAAGGCTTCCATACGATCCAATGCTGCAAGAATATTTTTCTTTAAACTCTGTGCAATTTCTTCATGGGAAATATGCGCACCACCAAGAGGCTCTTGAATAATGTTATCAACAAAACCCAACTCTTGTAGACGCTGAGCCGTAATACCCATTGCTTTCGCCGCATCAGAAGCACGGTCTGCACTCTTCCAAAGAATAGATGCACAACCTTCCGGTGAAATAACAGAGTATGTGCCGTATTGCAGCATCATTAGCTCATCACAAACGCCTATTGCCAAAGCACCACCAGAACCACCTTCACCGATTACTGTAGAAATAATCGGAGTTTTAAGGCGAGACATAACTGCCAAGTTAAAAGCAATTGCTTCACTCTGGCCACGCTCTTCCGCGCCAATACCAGGATAGGCTCCAGGTGTGTCAATTAATGTCACGATAGGCATATTGAAACGTTCAGCCGTTTCCATAAGACGTAGCGCTTTACGGTAACCTTCTGGGCGAGGCATACCGAAGTTACGAAGTACTTTTTCTTTTACTTCACGGCCTTTTTGATGGCCAATAACCATAACTGGACGACCATCTAAACGGGCAATACCACCGACAATGGCACGGTCATCGGCATAATGACGATCACCATGCATTTCTTCAAAATCAGTAAAAGCGTGTTTAATATAATCAAGAGTATATGGGCGCTTTGGGTGACGCGCTAACTGAGAAACTTCCCATGCCCCTAAATTACTAAATAAACTCTTAGTTAACGCTATTTTTTTATCTTCGAGACGACTGATTTCATCGCCTATGTTGAGTTCATTATCGTTACCGACTAAACGTAACTCTTCAATTTTCTGTTCGAGCTCAGCAATCGGCTGCTCAAATGGGAGATAATCTAAATTCATGGTTTAATTACACTACTGTTTGGTTGCCATCAAATACAAGGACAAAAGGCGGCTAGCCGTTTGCTCTATAGCTCTATTAAGCGTATTTCTACGCTGCACTCCATTGCAAAAACTATTTAAATGAGTCTAAGTATACACTAACTGAACATTTTGTTTACCGTATTGTTTCTGAAGTTGATGAATTAATTCGTCATCCGGACGAACCTTCCAACCCGATCCTAAACGGATATCACCACATGCTTGCGGCGTATCAAAACCTATCACCACATCGCAGCCATCACCTCGATATGATTCCATATAGTTTGCCAATGTCTGTATTTCTGTTGGTGTTACTGTCTCTGACGTCCACGTAATTCGCAATGCTTCTACATAACGAACTCGAGCCTGAGCAATATCAAGAATATTTCTTGCTATAACTTTTTGTCCGCCACGAAATTCGTCAACGGTAATTTCACCCTCCACAACTACAACCTCATCTTTGACAATAACGTCTTTGAAGGTATCGTAGTTATCAGGAAATACAGTCACTTCTATTCGAGCGGAACGGTCATCTAGTGTTACAAAGGCGATGTTACCACCTTTTTTACTCTTGGTAATACGTAAGTCAACAATCAAACCCGCCATGACCTGCGTATCACCACGTTTTGGTTGTAAATCCACAATTTTTGAACGAACAAAGCGACGAATCTCTTTTTCATATTCATCTATTGGGTGACCTGTCACATACAAACCAAGCGTATCTTTTTCGCCATCAAGACGCTGACGTGGTGGCCATTCATGTTGAATCCCAATTTCCCTATAAGCATCCTCGGTATTTTCTTCTACCGCGATACCAAATAAATCCATCATGCCAGCATCTTGGTTTTTAGCATCTTGAACGGCTCGTTTCAGTGCCTCATCAATACAAGCAAATAACGTAGCTCGATTCGGGCCTATAGTATCAAACGCCCCAGAGCGAACCAAAGCCTCCATTACTCGCTTATTAACTTTACGACCAACTCGTTGGCAGAAATCAAAAATATGCTCGAAAGGACCTTCTTTGCGAGCTTCTACAATGGCCTCAATCGGACCTTCACCCACGCCTTTAATCGCTCCCAGCCCATAGACGATGGCACCTTTTGGATTAACAGTAAATTTGAAAACTGACTCATTGACGTTAGGTAACTCTAACGCTAGCTTCATTGAACGACACTCTTCAATGAAGATAACGATCTTATCCGTATTCTGCATATCAGCAGACAATACAGCTGCCATGAAAGGTGCTGGATAATGATTTTTTAGCCAAGCTGTTTGATAGGAAACCAGTGCATACGCCGCCGAGTGAGATTTGTTAAAACCATAACCAGCGAATTTCTCCATCAAATCAAAGATGTTACCTGACAAGTCCCTATCGACATTATTTTTAAGTGCGCCTTCCATGAAGATCAAACGCTGCTCAGCCATGACCTCGGCTTTTTTCTTACCCATCGCACGACGAAGTAAGTCAGCACCACCCAGAGAGAACTTAGCCAATACCTGAGCTATCTGCATTACTTGCTCTTGATACAAGATAATGCCGTAAGTCGGTTCCAATACAGGAATCAGATCTTGATGTTGATAATCTGGATGAGGGAAAGCCAGCTCAGCACGACCGTGCTTACGGTTGATAAAGTCGTCCACCATGCCCGAACCCAATGGCCCTGGACGATATAAAGCCACCAAAGCGATAATATCCTCAAAGCGCGAAGGCAAAAGCTTTTTAATCAACTCTTTCATACCGCGAGATTCCAGCTGGAATACCGCGGTAGTTTCCGCTCTTTTTAGGAGGTCATACGTGGACCTGTCTTCCAGATCGATCAAAGAGATATCGAGCGGTGGCTTACCCTCTAACGCATTAATAGTATCAATGTTTTTAACAGCCCAATCGACAACCGTCAGCGTTTTCAAGCCTAAGAAGTCGAATTTTACTAAACCAGCTTCTTCAACGTCATTTTTATCGTATTGGGTAACTAGACCAGAACCGTCTTCTTCACAATAAAGCGGGGCAAAATCAATTAGCTTAGTCGGTGCGATTACTACACCACCTGCGTGCTTACCAAAGTTACGTACCACGCCCTCTAAAGATATCGCCATTTCCATGACTTCAGCTGCGTCTTCATCGCCCGCTAAAAATTCCGGTAATGCTGGTTCTTCTTCCAAGGCTTTTTTAAGCGTCATACCGATTTCAAAAGGTATCAACTTAGATAGCTTATCTCCCAGACTATAAGGCTTACCTTGCACCCTAGCTACATCTCGAACCACGGCTTTTGCTGCCATTGCACCGAAAGTGATAATCTGAGATACAGCATCACGTCCATAGGTACGCGACACATAATCGATTACTCGGTCACGGTTATCCATACAGAAATCAATATCAAAGTCAGGCATGGATACCCGCTCTGGGTTCAAGAATCGCTCAAATAACAAATCGTATTCGAGTGGATCAAGGTCGGTAATTTTAAGAGCATAAGCGACCAAGGAACCAGCACCGGAACCACGACCTGGGCCAACTGGAATATCGTTATCTTTTGCCCACTGGATAAAGTCCATTACGATCAAGAAGTAACCAGGGAATCCCATCTGGTTAATAATAGTTAATTCAAAATCCAAACGATCCCAATATTCCTGACGGCGCTTTTCGATACGTTCGCCATATTTTTTGGTGAGAAAGTTAAAACGCTCTATCAAACCATCATATGATAGCTTGCTAAAGAACTCCTCCATCGTCATGCCTTCAGGCACTGGATAGTCAGGCAAAAAGTACTCACCCAACAGAACATCAACACTACAACGCTTAGCAATCTCTACGGTATTTTCTAAAGCTTCAGGTATATCTTGAAAAAGCTCCGCCATTTCTTCAGGCGTTTTAAAATATTGCTCTTCGGAATAACGACGCTTGCGACGCGGGTCATCTAAAGTCACACCATCATGAATACAAACTCGCGCCTCGTGGGCTTCAAAGTTCTCACGCTTTAGAAAACGTACATCATTGGTTGCCACAACAGGACAATCTAGCTCGCCAGCCAAAGGTACTACGGCATGAATATAGCTTTCTTCTCCGGGTCGGCTGGTTCGTTGCAACTCGACATAAAAGCGATTGGGGAATACTGACATCCAATGAGCTAAACGGTTTTTAGCCTGCTCGTGTCGACCTTTTTGCAGTAGGTAACCAATATCACCAAAACCTGCGCCAGATAAAGCAATGACATCCTCACTATGCGTTTCTATCCACTCTCGTTGAACGATTGGACGACCTTCTACCTGGCCTAGCTGGTACCCCTTCGAAATGATGGCAATTATGTTTTTATAGCCCTTATTCGACGTAGCCAATAAGGTAAAGCGGTAACGAGAATCCACATCATCGTCTTCGGCAACGACAACATCCGCACCACAAATAGGCTTAATACCTTTTTCCATAGCGCCTTTGTAAAAGCGTACAAAACCACATAGATTATTTTCGTCCGTAATAGCGACGGCAGGCATAGACATAAACTCGGTAGTTCCGAGCAAGCCTTTGATTTTTACCAAGCCATCCACCAAAGAAAATTCGGTATGGACTCGTAGATGTATAAATGACGTGGACAAAATATTATCCCTCTAAAATCTTCTTAACTGGACCAAAACTGCGTCTATGAATCGGCGTGATACCATGCAAACGAATCGCTTCTAGATGCTGGGCAGTAGGATAACCTTTATGTTTTTCAAAACCGTATTCTGGGTAAATCTGTGACACTTGAACAATATCTCTATCACGTGTGACTTTAGCCAAAATAGAGGCGGCAGAAATAGCCGATTGCCGAGCATCGCCTTTAACCACAGCTTCTGCAGAACAAGGTAAATTAGGCGGAATACGGTTACCGTCAACCAATACATGTTCTGGAACTATGGAAAGTAAAGCAACCGCACGAGACATAGCCAGCATACTGGCATGAAGAATATTTATCTCGTCAATTTCCTCTATCGTTGCGCTGGCAATGCCATAAGCCAAGGCTTTTTCTTGTATTTCAACAAATAAAGCTTCGCGTTTTTTTTCACTTAGTTTTTTGGAATCAGCTAAGCCAGCAATGGGTCGTGACGGATCTAAAATCACTGCTGCAGCCACAACTTCTCCCGCTAACGGCCCTCTTCCAGCCTCATCAGTCCCGGCCAATAAATTTCCAAAATATACCTGACTAACAAAAGGTTCCATTATTTATCTTTTCCTTCAAGCATACTAACAATAGCTTGAGCCGCCTGCGCACCAGCATTTTTGCGCAACATGGTATGCAAATCTAGATACTTGGCTTGAATGGCTTTATCGGTAATAAAAGACCGCCAAGTTTGTAACAATCGTGTCGCCAAATTATCTGGCGTCGCATCATCCTGAAGAAGCTCAGGCACTAACGCTTCATTAGCCAACAAATTAGGCAAAGAAACATAAGGAACTTTAACCATTCTAGACATAATAGCGAAAGTAAGCTTATTGACCCGGTAGGACACAACCATTGGTCGTTTCACTAGCATAGCTTCCAATGCTGCCGTACCAGATGCAAGTAGAATAGCATCTGATGCTGCCATCACAGTGCGTGATTGCCCATCAATCAAAATAGCTTCGGCATTGGCTTCATGCAATATTGCTTCTATTTGAGTTCGACGCTCTTTATTCGATGCAGGAATCAAAAAAGTAGCAGAAGGTTCTTTTTGCTTAATCAATTTAATGGTATCGATAAAAAGCGGCGCTAAACGAGAAACTTCACCTTCACGAGACCCAGGTAAAATACCAAAAACAGGACCATTAATAGGCCCTAGATTAAGCTTCTCTCTGGCAATAGTGACATCACTTTCAAAAGGTATATCATCAGCTAACGTATGCCCAACACAAACTACCGGAATGTCGTGCTCATGATAAATAGGTAATTCAAACGGAAAAAGTGCCAACATAAGGTCGATGGATTTTTTGATATTAAAAATCCGTTTTTGACGCCATGCCCAAACTGACGGACTAACATAATGAACTGTCGGTATACCTGCTTGTTTTAATTTTCTCGCAAGCGGCATATTAAAATCAGGTGAATCTATACCAATAAAAGCAGTAGGGGGATTGTTTAAACAAGACTGGTATAGGCGCTTACGAATACCCAAAAGCTCTCTGAGCCGTCCTAAGACTTCAACCAAGCCCATGACAGACAATCGATCCATCGGTACAACACTCTTGAAACCTTGCGCTTCCATTAGTGGACCACCAATACCTTCAAAAATTGCTTCGGGTTGTAACATCTTTAGGTGAGCGATCAAATTTGCGCCCAGAATATCACCCGAAGCTTCACCAGCTACCAACACATACCGTGTCGCAGACGTTACTTGCATTTATACAACCTCTAATAATAAAAAACCCCGAAATAGTCCGGGGTTTTCTTTTAAAACATGGTGCCTATCGGACAATTCCACGTTTTGAATGCCGAATTGACAAAATGTACTCTGCCACTTCAGGAATATGAAACATATCCCCGTGCTCAAGCTCTAGTAACGCAGATTCTAGGGTTAAACCTTTTAGGTACACCGTCTTATATGCAGTACGCAATGCTCTAATGACTTCTGCAGATACACCTCGACGGCGCATACCTTCAAAGTTCATACCATGCGCTTTAGCAGGACTACCAGAAACCATGACATACCGAGGCACATCTTTAGAAACCATTGACCCCATACCACACATGCTAAAAGAGTTAACCTGACAAAACTGATGAATACCTGTATACCCACCAAGGATGACATGATCACCAACCACCACATGCCCAGCAAGAGCGGCAAAGTTCGCTAATATATTGTGATCTCCCACAATGCAATCATGACCAACATGCGTACTTGCCATAAACAAGTTATGACTACCTACCGTTGTAATACCATTATCTTGGATGGTACCACGATGAATCGTCGCATTTTCACGAATAACATTACTGTCACCAATCACAAGCTGTGTTGGTTCACCCTTATACTTTTTGTCTTGGTTCGCTTCTCCAACAGAAGCAAACTGATAAATCTCATTATTACACCCAATTGTCGTATGACCATTAATAACAACATGAGATTTAATAATACTACCAGCACCAATTTTTACATTCGGTCCGATCACACAAAAAGGACCAATCTCCACACTGGAGTCAATCTCTGCTTTCGAATCGATCAAAGTAGTTGGATGTATCGCCACTATATTTTCCTGTCTGCACACATAATAGTTGCAGAGCAAGCTAACTGACCGTCAACTGTAGCTCTACATTCGAACTTCCAAATGCCTCGTTTTTCGGCAATAATTTTTGCTTCCAATTGCAAACGATCGCCAGGTACAACTGGTCGCTTAAAGCGCGCATTATCAACACCGACAAAATAATAGATAGAACCATCTTCAGGTTTCTTACCCATTGTCTTGAAACCCAATACACCGGCAGCCTGTGCCATAGCCTCAATAATCAAAACACCAGGCATTACTGGATGATTAGGAAAGTGGCCATTAAAAAAAGGCTCGTTAATCGTCACATTCTTATAGGCAATAATGGAATCGTTCAGATTTATCTCAACAATACGATCTACTAGTAAAAACGGATACCTATGAGGTAAATACTGACGAATTTCATTTACGTCCATCATTAAACATCAACCTTTGTCTGAAAGCTTTTTAATTTGTTGTCCCAGTGATGAGATCTGTTTTGCCATTTCATCAATTCTTCTAATTCGAGCCACTGTTCTACGCCATTTACCAGTAGGCTCCATTCCCATACCTGAAGAGTATGACCCGGCTTCATCAATAGATTTGGTAATCATAGTCATCCCTGTAATATGAGTGTGATCAACTATCGAGATATGACCAGCAAGTCCAGCTCCACCGGATATAGTGCAGGAAGCACCTATTTTCACACTCCCAGCAATCCCGACACATCCGGCAATCGCTGTATTATCGCCAATTACGACGTTGTGAGCAATTTGAACTTGGTTATCTATCTTAACACCATTACCTATTTGCGTATTCTCTATAGCCCCGCGATCAATTGTTGAATTCGCACCTATTTCAACATTATTACCAATAATTACAGAGCCTAATTGATCAATTTTCTCCCAAAAACCGTCATTCGGTGCAAAACCAAACCCATCCGCGCCAATCACAGTACCGCTATGAATAATACACGCCTCACCAACCTCTACATCATGATAAAGAGTGACATTAGAATATAGACGAGAACTTTTACCTATCTTAACACCTCGGCTAAGCACACACCCTGCGCCAATAACACAACCCTCAGCAATCAAGACATCATCATCAATAACGGCATTAGGCCCCACCACGACATTTTCTGCTATCGTTGCTTTAGGTGACACTACAGCACTTTGGTGAATGCCTGACCAGCAATGTGTTGCAGGTACAAAAAGATGTGATATCTGAGCAAATGCTAAATAAGGATTTGAAACAACAATGGCATTATCTACCAATTGAGCCAACTCATCCGTCTTTACAAGAACTGCACCAGCAGATGTCGATCCAAGTAGACTTTGATACTTAGAATTAGCCAGAAAGCTCAACTCTTTCTGGGTCGCTTTTTCAAGCGATCCTAATTTCTCTATAACTAGATCAGCATCACCTTTTACAACACCCTGAACCTTGGCTGCTAATTGCCCTAGCGTATAACTCATAGATTAATTATCCTTATTAATACGTTTTACTAGTTCATCTGTAATATCTGCATCTGCGTTCGCATATAGACTTAACTGTCTATTAAGTACCAATTCCAATTTACGCTCTTCAATCAAAGACTTCAGGGCAGCCTCACCTTTAGGAGTCAAAGATTGTATTAATTGTTGCTCTAACGCTTTAGCCTGCTGCTGCATATTGGCAGCCATTGCTCGCACTTGATTCTGATGCTCAGCTAACTGTTGACGGCGCTTGTTAAATTCATCTTCGGATAGCGTCAATTCATCGCGCTTCAGATCTTTTGCTGATGCTTCAAGTTTTTCCTGCTCTTTTTTCAAACGAGCGTCCATTTCAGCCACTTTTTGCTTTGGTTCCTTAGCAGCCTCTTGACCTATATTACTTTGTAAAAGTGCCGATCTAAAATCAACAACAGCGACTTCAGTTGCTTGTACGCTATTAATAAAGCATAGAGTGAAAATTACAATTATGAGTTTTTTCATTTTCAAATCCTATTAAATAATACTTTCTAAATTAAAAAGTGGTTCCCAATTGAAATTGGAAAAAATCTGTTTTATCGCCACTTCTTGAATTCAGAGGACGTGCAAAGTTAAATGACAACGGTGCAATTGGAGTAATCCATGTCCAACTTAAACCAACACTGTAACGTAGCTCAGCGGGGTCAATACCTTCGTTACACTCGGAATTACCTGCAAGACAAGTGTCAGTAAAGACGTTACCACCATCCAAAAATAAAGCCGTCCTGACGGACTTATGGTCTTCTACCATAGGTAGTGGAAAAATAAGCTCCGCCGTACCCGTCATCAGAATATTACCACCTAATGCCGAACTACTATTCGTTGAGCCAGCATCATAAGAGTTTTTAGGCCCCAAGGATGAAGAACCATAACCTCGGACTGAATAAGAGCCACCCGCAAAATAGTTTTCAAAGAAAGGCAAATTTTCAGTGTCACCATATCCCATACCATAGCCCAAACGACCTTTTAGTCGAAACAGCCATAAATCAGAGCCATTCAAATTCCAGTATCGTTGAGAGTTCAAGCCAAGTTTGACGTATTGCTGATCGCCAACAGGTAAAGCCACCTCTAATGTTGCTTTTGTAGAATAACCATCAGTTGGCAGTACACCACCAACTAAATCGCTATCACTCCACGTTAAGCTTGCAATGACGTCATCATAATTATCACCCTGACTATTTACGTAGTCTTTTGTTTCATTAGATGGGTCATAACCTAACTTCACAGTACTTTCTTTTATTGTCATACCGAATGATAATCGCTGAGTATCCGAAATTGGATAACCATAACTAACACCTGCACCAATTTCATCTAAATCGTAATCTTCCACATCATCATCGGCATGATCACTGGTTTTATAGAAAATCTGGAAGCCTCGACTAACACCATCTACAGTAAAATACGGATTATCATAACTAATGGAATAATCTTGTGTTTGGTTTGTTCGTGACGCATTAAAAGATAACTTATTACCTGTGCCTAAAAAGTTACGCTTAGATATCCCGAAGCCTAGTACAGTGCCATCTTCTTGCGAGTAACCGATACTCGCTTGGATACTACCTGAAGCCTGCTCCTGAACCACAACATCAAGATCAACCTGATCTGAAGTTCCCGCTACAGGTCGAGTGCGTAAATCAACATTGCCAAAAAAACCAAGTCGTTCAATACGACGTTTAGAAGATTGAATTTTAGAGTGAGTTGCCAAAGCCCCTTCAAATTGAGTCATCTCACGGCG
The DNA here is from genome assembly GCF_002792415.1 of Marinomonas sp. BSi20584. NCBI lineage: Bacteria > Pseudomonadati > Pseudomonadota > Gammaproteobacteria > Oceanospirillales > Oceanospirillaceae > Marinomonas > Marinomonas sp. BSi20584. The sequence continues at coordinate 178,793 of NZ_KZ454870.1, read as the reverse complement.
CAATACTTCATCTTGTGTTTCGCTATTACCGCTAAAAGTAATTCGGCGAACATAGACCTTAGGACCAGGCGCAATTTGATAACTAAGGTTAACAGTATGATCATCTAGCTTCTCAGGAATCACGTTCACGTTAGTGAACAAATAACCGTCATCACCTAGCTCAGTCGAAATACCTTCGATGATTTTTGTCACTTCGCTACGAGAGAAAACATCTCCTTTTTTCTGAGAGATTTGCTTCCACACCCTATCTTCTGCAATAGGCAAACTACCACTTAAAGTAACGTTATTGATATTATAAGGCTTGCCCTCTTCGACATTTATTACAATATAAACATCACGTTTATCAGCTGACAAACTCACCTGACTAGAGACAACATTAAAATCCAAATAGCCATTATCTAAATAGAAGCTTTTGAGCGTATTGATATCACCTTCTATTTTACCTTTCGCATATTCGTCGGCAGAGCTAAAAGGATTCCAAGAGCCAGTCTCTTTGGATTCAAAATCTTTTGTCAACGTCTCTTCATCAAAGTCTTTGTTACCAACGATATTGATGTGAACGATTTTGGCTGTATCACCTTCGTCGATTTTAATGACAATCCCAGTACGATTACGAGGCATGTCCTTTACTACAATATCCACCTTGGCACTATAGCGACCCAAAGCATAATACTGACGTTGAAGCTCTTGGACTATTTGGTTTAGCGTCTCTGGTTTGTATATTTCACCAATCTCTAACCCAGATAATTTTAAGCCTCGCTCTAAATCTTCTGTTTTAATTAGTTCATTACCTTCAATAGTCAGATTACCAATCGAAGGACGCTCCGCAACCTCAAAGACCAAAATATTATTTTCTTCATAAACATCAATGTCACTAAAGTAACCCGTGTTAAAAAGAGAATTAATAGCTTGATAGACTTTATCAGAATTATAAGACTCGTTCTTATCAAAGCCTATCACATCAAATGCCCTAGATGATGGCATTTGCACTAACCCATCAATCCGGACATCCTCTACGGTTTTTGCAAAACTTTGCACGCTTATTAAAGCCAAAAATACTGCTGAAACGACTTTCACATATACCTCTCTACAAGCGGGCAATATCATTAAAAATGGCGACAGCCATTAGAGCAAATAAAAGAGAAGCACCAACTCGATACGCCATACTCTGAATTTTCTCAGAAACTGGCTTTCGACGAATAGCTTCAATGCCAAAAAATAACAAATGCCCACCATCCAACATTGGAATAGGCAACAAATTAAGCACACCCAAACTAACACTGAGGTAAGCCATAAATTTCAAAAAAGATTGCAAACCGGAATCTGCAGACGCACTCGCTACTTTTGCAATCGTTATCGGCCCAGATAGATTATCGACCGAAATCAATCCTTGTAACATTTTCCCGATAGAAGAAACGGTCAAAGATACCATCTTAGATGTTTGTGCAACACCATAAGAGAGCGCCTCAAGCGGACCATAGTAACGCTCCCTAATAAGACCCTCATCCCATTTTGGCGGAACTACTGCCAACCCAGCATACCCTATCGTTTTGCCATTTTGCTCAGTAGATTTAGGCAATAATAATAATTCCAAAAAATCTTGTGAGCGCTGAACCTCAACCGACAGCATCTTATTGGGATTCGCCTGAACCAGCCCAACAACTTGTTGCCAGTTAGATATAGGTTGATTATTTATTTCTAAAATCTTATCACCAGACTGAAAACCCGCTGCAGACGCAGCACCATCATCAACAACTTGAGCAATAATAGGAAGCACCTCAGGCTGCCATGGAGACAAACCAAAGGCTCGAATCAAATTACTTGGTTCATCACCAACTAACCACCGATTAAGCTGCACAGTATCTTCCTGCAAGGAACTTAATCCATCAGGTTGATAGCGAACGATAATGGTTCCTGTTTTACCAATCAAGCCCGCTAGCACTAAATTTACATCTTCCCATGAGGTTACAGATTCGCCAGCAAGGGAAATAAGCTCATCTCCGGCTTGAATCTGAGTTTGAGCAATCGGGGTATTTTGATCAACTTTACCGACTTTTGGCGCAATAGATTGCACACCTAATAAAGCGACAACTGCATAAATAACGATGGCCAAAATAAAATTAGCAGCAGGTCCAGCCGCCACAATAGCGATTCTCTGCCAAACATTTTTTGCATTAAAAGCTTGGTTTCTCAATTCTGCAGAAACATTTCCCTCACGCTCATCAAGCATTCGAACGTAGCCACCAAGAGGAATCATAGCTAATGTAAACTCTGTTCCTGTTTTGCCGACATAACGATAAATCGGCTTTCCAAAACCAACTGAAAAGCGCAGCACTTTGACACCACAACGGCGAGCGACAAAAAAATGCCCAAACTCATGAAAGGTGATTAATAGACCTAAAGCTACAACAATAGAAAGAATATTTAAAATCATGAAAAGCTACCGCGAGAAATCATATCGAGAGCCAAATGACGAGAGTATCGATCTGCCTCAAAAACATCATCAAGATCATTCACAACAACAATATCTGCAGCCATCAATACCTTTTCGTTTACACGAGCAATGTCAAGAAAACCAATCTGGCAATTCAAAAAAGCCGCGACCGCAATTTCATTTGCTGCATTCAAGGTTGCCATCGCTGTACCGCCCATAAACCAAGCGTCAGCAGCTAATTTCAAATTTGGAAAACGAATTAAATCAGGTGATTCGAAGTTCAAACGAGCAATATCAATCAAATTCAAAGGAGGGACATTTGTCTCAACTCGGCTGGGCCAGCTCATACCATAAGCTATTGGAATTTTCATATCTGGATTACTCATCTGCGCAATAACAGACCCATCAAGGTACGATACCATAGAATGAACAATGCTTTCTGGATGCACAACAACATCTACTTGGTTCGGCGTAATATCAAACAACCAACAAGCCTCAATCAACTCTAAGCCCTTGTTCATCAAAGAAGCAGAATCAATGGATATCTTTTGCCCCATAGACCAGTTTGGATGCTTACACGCCTGCTCAGGAGTCACTGAAGCCATTTGATCTAGGGGCCAAGTTCTAAAAGGCCCACCGGAAGCTGTCAAAATCACCTTAGATACATCTTGCTTATGCGCGCCACGAACTGTTTGAGGCAAGCTCTGATAAATAGCATTATGCTCACTATCTATTGGAAGAAGCATGACATCATGACGAGCTACTTCGTCCATAAAAAGCTTACCAGCAGTAACCAAGGACTCTTTATTTGCTAACAATGTTCGCTTACCAGCACGTATACCGGCCAAAGTAGGCTTAAGTCCAGCAAATCCCATAATGGCAGCCATAACCTGGTCAACTGAAGAGTCAGAAGCAATACTATCTAAAGCCTCTTCACCCCACTCAAAGGAAATAGCTAAACCATGACACTGCTGAGCCAATTCATCGCGAGCCTTTTGCGACCCCATCACTACACGCTGAGGCTTAAAACGACGACATATATCGGCCATTTTATCCACACTTTCATTCGCCGATGCATTAATCAAAGCAAATTTATCAGGGTGCTGAGCAATAATATCTAGCGTGCTTTGACCAATAGAACCAGTCGCACCTAACAAGCAAATACCTTGCATCAAAGCCATCCAGCTAAACTTAGCAATAAAACATAAATAGGAGCAGCAGCTGTCAAACTATCAACACGATCCATAACACCACCATGACCAGGAATAAGATGGCTAGAGTCCTTCAATTCTTCATGGCGCTTAAATAAACTTTCCGTCAAATCACCTAATACAGACACAGACGATGTTATTAACGCGATAACAGCTAACACACACCAATTAAAAAGAGTGAAATCACTTAAGAAAGCAAAAATAATCACACCCACTTGAGTTAACAGCAAACCACCAATAACGCCTTCCCATGACTTACCAGGACTAACAAAACGTGCAAGTTTTCTTTTACCAAAGGCTCGACCAGCAAAATAAGCACCTGAATCAGCGCCCCAGATCAACCCCATAAGAAGCAACACCCATACAACAAAATTGTCTGACTGTTTTAATACCACCAAGGCCGACAAAGTCGTAACCAACACAAAAACGCCAAACAACAAACGACTAAAAACGTGCTTCCAAATTAGTTGTGTTGGGTAACGCATTACCCAATACAAAGCTAAGCCCCATAACAGAGGACTCAAATAAAGTGATGTTTTCTGCAAATTATAATTCAATACAACAAAGCAAACTGCACCGATAAAAGCAGCGTATAAAATACGGCCAACTTGATTGCTTACACCAGATAAACGCGCCCACTCCCAGCCTGCTAAACAAACAACAGCAGCCATGGCAAAAATAAAGTTAGAAGCTTCTAATACAAACACGGCACAAACAAACAATACAGCCATAACAATGGCACTGAGAACTCGAGGAAGTAACATAGTTATCGACCACCGTAACGACGTTGACGCTTTTGATAAGTTTGAACAGCCTCATCAAAATGCTGTTGATCAAAGTCCGGCCATAACACCGGAAGAAAGACAAACTCAGAATAGGCTGTTTGCCAAAGCAAAAAGTTACTAATACGCTCTTCTCCTGAGGTTCGAATCAAAAGATCAGGTGGAGGCAAATCAGCTAATTGCATATGCTCTCCTAATATCACCTCATCAATATCCTCTGTAGAAAGCTCACCTAATGCAACGCGCTTAGCTACAGCTTTTGCAGCTTGAGCAATATCCCAACGACCGCCATAATTCGCAGCAATAACTAAGGTCATCTGATCATTATCTTTCGTTGCGTCTTCAACATTCTTAATTTGCTTTTGCAAACCACCGCTGAAACCTGAAAGATCTCCTACCACCCTAAGTCTGATCTTATGCTCATTTAATCGTTTAAGTTCTTTTTTCAAAGACCGCATAAACAACGTCATAAGCCCATCAACTTCTAGCTTCGGACGCTTCCAATTTTCACTAGAGAAAGCAAACAGCGTCAACACCTCAACACCGGACTTAGCTGCAGCTTCAACCACACGACGCACAGCAGCCGCACCAGCTGTATGGCCAGCAATACTCGGAAGGTGTTTTTTCTTTGCCCAGCGATTATTACCATCCATTATGATAGCAATATGAGCTGGACTGACGGCTGAATCAAAATCAGCGCCATCCAATTCAGACATAGCAGTACCCTAGTCAATAAAAAAAGCGAGCCAAGGCTCGCCTTTCTCATTAAATTTCCATCAAGTCTTTTTCTTTTGCAGCAAGACGCTCTTCTATCTGGGCGACATACTTGTCCGTAACTTTTTGAACTTGATCCTGTCCACGACGATCATCGTCTTCAGAAATTTCTTTTTCTTTCACTAGGTCTTTAAGACTACCGTTTGCATCACGACGAATATTACGTATAGCAATACGGCCATTTTCAGCTTCATTCTTTGCTTGCTTAAAGTAGTTCTTACGAGTTTCCTCTGTCAAAGCAGGCATAGGAATTCGGATCAAATTACCGTTTGTAGCAGGGTTCAAGCCAAGATCAGATTTCATAATGGCTTTTTCAATTTCAGGAACCAAGTTATTTTCCCAAGGAGAAACCCCCAAAGTACGCGCATCTTCAACCGTAATGTTAGCCACTTGACTTAACGGTGTTTCAGATCCGTAATAGTTCACTTTAACTGAATCTAAAATACTAGGGTGCGCACGACCTGTACGGATTTTTTTAAACGCAGACTCAACAGAAGCAACTGCTTTGCCCATGCGGTCTTCTGCGTCTTTAAGAATTTCGTTAATCATAACTTCCTCACTTAATCAGTGTACCTTCACTGCCACCAACCATGATATTTACCAAGGCTCCTGGCTTATTCATATTAAATACACGTATTGGCATACCGTGATCACGGGTCAAGCATATTGCTGTTAAGTCCATGACACCTAATTGTTTTTCAAGAACTTCATCGTAGCCCAATGTATCATATTTCACTGCCGCAGGATCTTTCATTGGATCTGCGGAGTAAACACCGTCTACTTTAGTTGCTTTCAATACGACATCTGCATCAATCTCAATACCGCGTAAACAAGCAGCAGAGTCAGTCGTAAAGAAAGGATTACCTGTACCTGCAGAGAAAATGAGCACATCACCTTCTTTCATTAAGCGCATGGCACGACGTCTATCATAAGGCTCTACAATACCTGTCATAGTGATAGCCGACATCACACGAGTAGCAATATTTGCACGCTCTAAAGCGTCTCGCATTGCCAACGCATTCATTACCGTTGCTAGCATCCCCATATGGTCACCAGTAACACGATCCATCCCAGCCTGACTTAATGCCTGGCCGCGAAACAAGTTACCACCACCAATAACGATACCAACTTCAACACCAATACCACGTAACTGCCCGATTTCTAGAGCAATACGATTCAACACTTTAGGATCGATACCAAAGGACTCATCACCCATCAAGGCTTCGCCGCTCAGCTTAAGCAAAATTCTTTTGTATTTTGGACTCTTTTCTTTTGGCATATCAACCTCCAGCAATGATTTCATTTCTTGAATAACTGAGGTCAATATAACCGACACTCATCGCATTCATCTCTCATAAAAAGGGGCAGTCAAGCTGCCCCTTTTTTTTGCAAGACATTACAACTAAAGATTAACCTCTAAGTTGTGCTGCTACTTCTGCTGCGAAGTCCACTTCAGCAACTTCAATACCTTCACCCACTTCAAGGCGAATGAAAGAAGTTACAGTTGCACCAGCATCTTTAACTAACTGACCAACTTTAATTTCTGGATTCTTAACAAAAGGCTGCTCAGTCAAGCTGTTTTCAGCCAAGAACTTCTTCATACGACCAACAATCATTTTATCAACGATTTCTGCTGGTTTACCAGCCATGTCTGGCTGTGCACGAATAATTTCTTCTTCTTTTGCAAGAACTTCAGCAGGCATATCTTCACCGCGAACAACGCGAGGAGATACAGCGGCAACGTGCATAGAAACATCTTTAGCAAGTTCAGCAGAACCGCCTTCCAATTGAGTCAATACAGCGATCTGACCATTACCGTGAAGGTAACCACCTACTAAGCCGCCTTCAATGATAACAGCGCGACGAGGAGAGATGTTTTCACCGATTTTCTGAACTAATGCTTCGCGTGCTTGGCCAATTTCGCCAGCAAGCAATACTTCGATGTCAGTTTCTTTCGTTGTGAAAACAACGTCAGCTACCTTGTTAGCGAAAGCAATAAAACCTTCATCACGAGAAGCGAAGTCAGTTTCAGAGTTAACCTCAACTAAAATAGCGTAAGAAGAATCGTCTGCTACACGCATAACCATCGTACCTTCCGCTGCAGTACGGCCCGCTTTTTTAGCTGCCTTCATGCCACTTGATTTACGTAGTTCTTCGATAGCCACTTCGATGTCAGCGTTAGCAGCGACAAGTGCTTTTTTACACTCCATCATGCCTAGGCCAGTACGTTCACGTAGCTCTTTTACCAATGCTGCAGATACTGCGGCCATGTTAAATCCTCTTTATACCAATTCAAATTTAAAAAAGGAGGTAAGACACCTCCCTTTAGAAACCAGAACAAACTAGAAAGTTTGCTTACGCTTCAGTAGCTTCGCTTACTTCAACGAATTCATCAGCAGTACCAGCAGTCGCATTACGACCCTCTAGAACAGCATCTGCAAATGCACCAACGTACAATTGAACTGCGCGAATCGCATCATCGTTAGCTGGAATAATGTAATCAACGCCATCTGGATTACTGTTAGTATCAACGATACCGATAACAGGAATACCTAATTTGTTTGCTTCTTTAATTGCGATACGTTCATGATCAACGTCAACTACGAACAATACATCAGGAAGGCCGCCCATATCCTTGATACCACCCATAGAAAGCTCTAATTTTTCAAGCTCACGAGTACGCATCAAAGCTTCTTTTTTAGTCAGCTTATCGAATGTACCATCGGACATTTGAACTTCAAGCTCACGTAGACGCTTGATAGATGCACGAATCGTTTTGTAGTTAGTCAACATACCACCTAACCAACGGTGGTTAACGTATGGCATACCAGAGCGAGCAGCTTGCTCTTTAATCGTTTTAGATGCAGCACGCTTAGTACCAACAAACAAAACCTTGTTCTTGTTTTCAGCCATTTTTTTAACAAGCTCAAGAGCGTTATTAAGAGCTGGAACAGTGTGTTCAAGGTTAATGATATGAATTTTGTTACGAGCACCGAAAATGAAAGGCTTCATTTTTGGGTTCCAGTAACGAGTTTGGTGACCAAAGTGTGAACCAACCAATAATAGGTCGCGCATAGAAACTGTAGGCATTTTACTATCCTTTAAATTTGGGTTATTTATGCTTGCCAGCTAAAAGCGTCAGTCAAATAAGGTTTAAGGCAACCTAAGACACCCAAGACACTTTCTTTAATAGCGGCAAGATCGTTGATTTAAGTAAATTCACTTATTTTAGGCACAAGCCCAACAAGCGGGCGTTTTATACCACATTTAACCCAAAACCAAAAGACTTGAACGTGTTTTTTACACATCACACAAGGCACGTTTTTTTCAATTAGAGAGGCGATTCTGCTGATTAAGTCATGTAGAATATACCGCAACATACTATCAACGTAGATACAAACCAATTTAAGACATGTGAATTATGAGCAACGAAATCCTACAAAAAATTGAAGAGCTGACAAAAAACGGCCGCAGTGACGTCCCAAGTTGGACACCTAAAGCTCCTGCTACTCGCTTTACTGACATCAGCGATATTGAAGGCATGCGGGTTGCGGGTAAACTCGCAGCCGATGTTCTAGTCATGCTAGAAGAATTTGTTATCCCTGGCGTGACAACGGAGCAACTAGACATCATTGCTCATAACTATATAGTTGATGTACAAGGCGCAATTCCAGCTCCACTAAACTATCACGGCTTTCCTAAATCATGCTGCACTTCTGTGAATGATGTCATTTGCCACGGCATCCCGAATGACAAAGCCCTGAAAAAAGGCGACACAGTCAATATTGACATCACCATCATCAAAGATGGCTATTACGGTGATACCAGCAAAATGTTTTTTGCAGGTCCAGCCTTACCTCATGCAGAACGCTTAGCAAGCGTCACTCAAGAATGCCTTTATCTTGCCATTGATATGGTAAAACCAGGCATACGTCTTGGCGATATCGGCGCCGCTATTTCAGCGCATGCGCACAAACATCACTACACAGTAGTAGAAGAGTACTGCGGCCACGGCGTAGGAACGACCTTCCACGGCGAACCGCAAGTCGCTCATTATGGCAAAGCAGGAACTGGCGTTATGCTAGAAGAAGGCATGACATTGACCATTGAACCAATGATCAATGCAGGCAAAAAACAGGTTAAGCACACAGGTCCAGATAATTGGATTGCCAAAACCAAAGACGGCCGTCTATCAGCTCAATACGAGCACACTCTTCTCGTCACTGCAGATGGGGTCGAAGTACTTACTCGTCGACCAGAAGAAACTCGTTTCTCATAAGAGAAGCGAGTTTTAAATAAAATTTTTCAGCAACCTTAAATTTATTACAAACACACTGTAACAATTATTCATTCTTTGAGGCTCTTGTATGGACTTCCCTGCTTTTCCAGACGCTCCGCCACTACTAACACAGGAAGAGAAACATGAGCTATCACTACCGAAGTGCTCTATTTCACGCTACAAAGCCATCATTGAAGAAAAGACAACCATATTCAACGACCTTTTCCACTCTTTATATCCAATAGAAAAGCTCGTAAAGGGTCTCTCCTCTTTTTATGACGAAGTAATGCAAGCAGCCTGGACATCAAAAGCACTGAATAGTGAACCGCATGTAAGCCTTGTTGCGGTTGGCGGATATGGTCGTGGAGAATTACACCCAAAATCTGATATTGATCTACTGATTCTAATGGAGAATGACATCTCCGCGCCCAAAGATAAAATCGAAGCTTTTATCACTTTCCTTTGGGACATTAATTTAGATGTCGGTCACAGCGTCCGCACCATTGACGAATGCTCCGAGATGGCAGCCAAAGACATTACCATCATCACTAACTTGATTGAGTCACGCACCCTTATAGGGCCAATTGATTTACTAGCCACACTCAAACTGCACGTTGATATATCCCAAATGTGGGATGGGCATTCTTTCTACCAAGCCAAGCTAGCCGAACAAAAGCAACGTCACGCAAAATACCAGAATACTGCTTACAACTTAGAGCCAAACCTAAAAGAGTGCCCTGGTGGCCTTAGAGACATGCAAGTGATTGACTGGGTTGCCAAGCGCCACCTACATACACATCGACTTAGCGCCTTAATAGATAAACACTTTCTATCTGAAGATGAATACATCCAACTTAAAGGCGCGGTTAGCCATCTATGGAGAATTCGCTGGGCTTTACACATGGTCGCAGGACGCAAGGAAGATCGACTTCTTTTCGACCACCAACGCACACTGACTAAGCTTTTCGGGTTTGACGATGACGATTTAAAACGCAACGTTGAACGTTTTATGCAGGGCTATTACCAAAGTGTCGCCGCCATCCAACAGCTCAACGACTTACTTCTTCAACACTTCGAAGAGTCTTTTTTAGCCAAAGACGCCATCAACACAGTAGAAGTCATCAACGACCATTTTCAAATTGCCAATGGCCAACTTGAAGCCCGCTCCAAGACATTATTTCACGATAATCCATCTAGCATGCTGGAGATATATGTCTTACTTGGTGCCCATGAAAACATCAAAGGCATACGCGCCAATACAATGCGACAGCTGCGCGATAGTTTAGACCTGATTGATGACGCCTTTAGAAATGACAAAATAAACACCGACCTTTTTCTCGACATCATAGCCAGCCGATATCGACTGACAAGTATATTACGCTCAATGAAACACCTAGGCTTACTTGGTCGCTACCTTCCCGAATTCGGAGCGATTATTGGGCAAATGCAGCACGACTTATTTCATATTTATACAGTTGATGCTCACACACTACAGTTGGTAGAGAACTTACGTCGCCTCTGGCTACCTGAGTTCAAACAAAAATTCCCCATTTCAGGACAAGCAATCCGCCACGTAGCAAAAGTTGAGTTACTTTATATTGCTGGCTTATATCATGACATAGCCAAAGGTCGAGGTGGCGACCATTCTGAACTAGGTTGCGTAGACGCACAGGCTTTTTGCGAACGCCATGGACTTTCAAAACAAGACACCGACCTTGTCGTTTGGTTAGTGCGTAATCATCTATTCATGTCGGTTACTGCACAACGCAAAGACATTTCCGATCCAGAAGTCATTTGGGAATTTGCCAGCTACGTCAAGGATCAAGAACACCTAGATTATTTGTTTATTCTTACTGTTGCCGACATCAACGCAACCAACCCAACCATGTGGAACAGTTGGCGAGCATCCTTAATGCGTCAGCTTTATTTAGAAACCAAACGCGCACTTCGCCGCGGATTGGATTTCCCTATTGATGCAGACATGATAAGTGACGAACACAAACAACGCGCCTTGGAAATTATCATCGAGCGCAATGTAGATATAATGGAAGCGGAAGCAATTTGGGAAACAATTGAAGAAGAGTACTTTATTCGCTCAAACGGTGACGAAATAGCTTGGAACACCGAGGCTATTTTACGCCACCGCCCTAGCGATAAGCCGCTAATCGCCATAACACCATTGGGTGGCCGCAACTTTTCAGGCGCGAGTAAAATATTCATCTACACATTAATAAGCAAGCATCTGTTCGCCGTAACCGCAGCGACATTTGAACAACTCGGCCTCACAATTCTAGACGCTAAAATAAGTCACACCACAGACAACTACAGCCTAGATAGCTTTGTTGTCATGGACAGCAACGACAGTGATACGAATCTACATCTAGACAAAGAACGCATCACCCTTATTCGCAAAACATTGATGGAGCAACTAGAAACCCCATCACTTTACGAAAGCGTTGTTCAACGTCATACACCGAGGATTTTGAAGATATTCAACTCTCCATCAACCGCTCACTTTGTCAGCCAACCAGAAGAAGTCTGGTCGGCACTTGAAATAACAGCTCCTGATAGACCAGGCTTACTGGCTTTAATAGGACAGTTTTTCATGAACAATAACATCATGCTTCATAAAGCAAAAATCGCCACTCTCGGCGAGCGCGTAGAAGATACCTTCTATATCACAGAAGAAAACGGCGACCTTATTACTGACCCAGAAAGCATGAACAATATTTGCACCCTTTTAAAAGAGAAAATAGACCGTTTTTCTCAAACGATGGACTAAAGACTAATGAACCCCCTTATACACTCTTTGCACCCATACCCTTTCCAAAAGCTTGCAGAGCTTATAGAAGGGTTGACACCAAACCCAGAAAAGCCACTGATCAAATTAACGATTGGGGAACCACAACACGATGCACCAGCCATCGTGCTTGAGACGCTAGCCAAAAGCCTAGGCGGCGTCAGCAAGTACCCAAGCACCAAAGGCGAATTACCGCTTAGAGACGCCATTAGTAAATGGGCTAAGCGTCGCTTTCATTTAGAAAAACTCGATCCTGATACGGAAATTTTACCAGTTACTGGAACCCGAGAAGCACTGTTTGCTATTACCCAAACATTGGTTGGCGAAAAGCAAAACTCTCTAGTTGTCAGCCCAAATCCTTTTTACCAAATTTATGAAGGTGCAGGCATTCTTGCTGGCGCAGAGCTGCATTTCCTACCTTGCGGAGCAGAAACAAACTACAAAGTAGATTATCAACTAGTCGACGATGCCACGTGGCAACGTTGCGAAGTATTGTTTGTTTGCTCCCCTAACAACCCTAGCGGCAGCATTACCACGCTAGAGGAATACGCCTACCTGATAGAGAAAGCCAAAACCTTCAATTTCACCATAGTGGCAGACGAATGCTATTCCGAAATTTACTTCGGCTCTCAAGCACCACTAGGTTTATTAGAAGCCTGTGAAATTTTGGGACACAAGGATTATAAACATTGCCTTATTTTCCAATCCCTATCGAAACGCTCTAATTTACCAGGCCTTCGATCTGGCTTCGTTGCTGGTGACGCGTCTATCCTTAAACCATTTTTGCTATATCGCACCTATCAGGGTTGCGCGATGCCAATTCATCACCAAGATGCCTCAGTTGCTGCTTGGAATGATGAAGAACACGTTATAAAGAATCGCGAGATTTATACCCGTAAATTCGATTCGGTTTTAGAGATTTTGTCGCCAGTTATGCCAATATCCAAGCCTGAAGCCGGTTTTTATCTTTGGCCGAAGCTCAGCATGACAGATGAAGAATTTTGCACCTCGCTGTATCAAGAAGAATCGGTTTTAGTCTTACCAGGTAGTTATTTAGGACGAGAAGTAGAAGGTACAAATCCCGGCAGCCATCATGTCCGTATGGCACTGGTTGCAGAAGAATCAGAATGCGTTGAGGCAGCCAAAAGAATTAGAGACTTCCTCAGTCGCAGATAACCCATTAGTAACCCCCTTTAGACAGATAACTCAGTTGGAGAAACACATGAGTAATACAACTTTCGCGTTCGGTCTTGGCATCGGCTCACAAAACAAAGAAGGCAATTGGTTAGAAGTATTCTACTCAGCACCAAGTCTAAACGTAGAAAAAAATACGCTAGATGCACTTCTAGAAAGCACCAATTACGAAGGTGGTAACAACACACTGATATTAGATGAAAGCGATTTAAATCGCTTACACATGAGCCTTTTAAAAGCTGGCAACATCGAACAAGCAGAATTGGCTTCTCGTCTAAAAGCTTCGACAAAGCCTGTTATTCTTTGTGTTTTAGCAACTGATGAAGCGCCAAGTAATCCTGCTGAAGTCTACTTAAAACTTCAACTGATTTCTCATCGCTTAGTTAAACCGCACAATACAGTATTGGATGGCATGTTTGGCCTATTGATCAATACAGCATGGACAAGCGAAGGCCCTATCGATGTTCGTGAACTAGCTGACCGCCAATTAAGCGCTCGCATGGAAGGACGCACTATCGAAGTATTCAGCGTCGATAAATTCCCTAAAATGCTAAACTTTATCGTCCCTACAGGCATCCGTGTTGGCGATGCTGCGCGCGTTCGTTTAGGTGCACACCTTGCTGAAGGCACTACCGTTATGCATGAAGGCTTTGTAAACTTCAATGCTGGAACGCTAGGCAACAGCATGGTTGAAGGCCGTATTTCTGCAGGTGTTGTTGTAGGTAACGGTTCTGACCTTGGTGGCGGCTGTTCTACTATGGGGACACTATCTGGCGGCGGCAATATTGTTATCGCTGTTGGCGAGAAATGCTTGATAGGCGCGAATGCCGGTATTGGTATTGGCCTTGGCGATCGTTGTATCGTTGAGTCTGGTCTTTATATTACAGCCGGCTCTAAAGTTGCTGTTCTTGATGAAAACAACCAAGTTGTTTCTACTGTAAAAGCTCGCGAACTTTCTGGTCAATCTGATCTATTGTTCCGCCGCAACTCAGCAACTGGCGCAATCGAATGCAAAACCAACAAAACCGCTATTGAATTAAACGAAGCGCTTCACGCTCATAATTAATAGCAGTAAAAAAAACAACCAAAAAGCGCCATTTTGATTACTTTCTAAATGGCGCAATTCGAGGTCAAGAATGATTAAAATATTTGGCATCAAAAACTGTGACACCATGAAAAAAGCTTTTCGCTGGCTCGATGACAACAATCTAGAATACAGTTTTCATGATTATAAAAAAGAAGGCCTAGATGAAGCCACAGCAAAAGCTTGGGTAGACGAACTAGGATGGGAAAACATCATCAATAAGCGTGGCACCACTTGGCGCAAACTGGATGAAGAAACAAAAGGCACTATGGACAATAACAACGCCGTCCATATCATGATGACTCAGCCTTCCATCATTAAGCGCCCTTTACTAGTGGTTAAAGAATCCATTTATTTAGGCTTCGATGCAGAAAATTACGCGCAAAAACTACTTTAGCGCAAAACAGGCGTGTAAATACGTGGTCTTTCTCTATTGGACTTAGGTGCCGACATAGGTGTCACTGTTGGCGTATAACCCGAAGACGAAACATCCGAACGGATCACTGGGACAAAATACGACTCCTGAATAACCGGCTGCTGAAAAAGACTACAGCCAGATGAAATCAAACCCAAAAAAACAACGACACCTAATTTCATAACTCCACCTTTATTTGAATCTCCTGTTATAGTAACAGAATCTTCCATAAGGTAGCGAAAACCAATACAAAGGTAAAGAATGTCTGACTTGTCCCCCACACTAAAACTTGCCCTAGATCTTATTTCTCGCCCGTCTGTCACTCCTGAAGACGCAGGCTGTCAGGATCTAATGATAGAGCGATTGAAAAACATTGGTTTTGAAATCGAATACATGCCCTTCGGTGAAGTAAAAAACTTCTACGCAAAGCGCGGAATATCTGGACCAAATCTTTGCTTTGCGGGGCATACAGATGTGGTGCCAACAGGGCCTGAAGAGGAATGGAAAATACCTCCATTTTCCCCAGCAATTGTCGATGGAATACTATTCGGCCGCGGCGCTGCCGATATGAAAGGTAGCCTTGCCGCTATGGTGACTGCTGCTGAAGATTTTGTAACCAAGCATCCAGATCATGATGGGCAAATTTCTTTTTTGATCACCAGCGACGAGGAAGGCCCTTTTGTAGACGGCACAACTCGTGTTGTGGATGCTCTTATGGAACGAAATGAGAAAATAGACTGGTGTATTGTTGGCGAACCCTCAAGCACCAAAACGCTTGGCGATATTATCAAGAATGGTCGCCGTGGGTCATTCAGTGGCGACTTAACGGTTTACGGTAAGCAAGGCCATGTCGCCTACCCACACTTAGCTGAAAATCCAATACACCTCGCAGCTCCAGCACTTGCTGAAATGGCGAGTGCACATTGGGATGATGGTAACGACTTTTTTCCACCAACCAGCTTCCAGGTATCAAATATTCATTCTGGGACAGGTGCAACTAACGTTGTCCCCGGCAAACTAAACGCTCAGTTCAACTTTCGCTTTTCCTCCGAATTAGACTTTGATGCTATTAAAGTTCGCGTACTTGAAATCTTAGACAGACACAAATTACGCTACGACATTGATTGGACATACAATGGCCTGCCTTTTTTAACTCGCCCAGGCGAATTAGTTGATGCGATTGTTGACGCCGTACAAACAACAGTTAATATCACCCCTGAATTATCCACCTCAGGCGGCACCTCAGACGGTCGATTTATTGCCAAAATGGGTACGCAAGTCGTGGAGCTTGGCCCCATTAATGCCACTATCCATCAAATCAATGAATGCGTTGACGCCGAGAGCTTAAACCAGCTTTCAGAGATTTACGCTCGAATACTTGAGAACCTTTTTACTAAAAAATAGCCTTACAGAGAGCATAGACCAGCATCCAAATGAGAAACGCAATACATAAATTAGCAATGAAATTGGGTAACAACCCTAGAGTTGCACTTATCAAGATGATCCAAGGCGGATTAATTTTCGTCTTTGGCGTTCTGATGCTTATGGTAGCTGATCGTGTTGTCGTTGAGTCTCTTGCTCAAGAGATTATTGCGATATTTGGACTGATACTTGCGGGTTGCGGCGTACTATGGACACTCATTGGCTATTTATCAATGAGCGTTCTCAGAATTTACCACATGATTAAAAAGAAGGATTAGAGCGATGCAAGCCGACATTGAAATATATGTATTGTCCTGCCCGACAGAGAAGATCATTTCCTGGCTAGAAAATACGTTCACTCTAGTCAGAAAAAGTAGCCCATCACCACTCTGCTCAAAAGTCATCATTGCATCTAATGATAACGAAATTGAGGTAACTATTTTAGAGCAAGCAGCAGGCAAGCGCTTTACCTCTATATGGTTCGACTCAGACAAAACCCCTTGGGACGACGACATTGCTTGTGCCAGACAAGCATTCGAATATCTAAACTGTGAAGTACGTTGCAACTTTCAGGGATGGGAAGAGGAAAGCAACCAAGATCCAGACCAATGGTGGCGTATAAATAGCCACGAAGAAGGCCCATTTATTTGGAATTAACTCAACAAATAAAAGCAGCCCCAAAAAGCAAAAATGCGACATAGCAACAATTATAGAGACTTTATACATGCAAATTACACTTCTTAAAGGCAAACTCCATATGGCAAGCGTAACCCAAGCAGAGCTTTGGTATGACGGCTCTTGCGCCATAGATAAGGACCTTGTAGAGCTCGCTGGTTTTAGAGAATTTGAGCAAATCGACATCTATAACGTCGATAACGGCGAGCGCTTTCACACTTACGTAATATTGGCCGAATCTGGCTCTGGTACTATTTCAATGAATGGTGCTGCAGCAAGAAAAGTTCAGGTTGGTGATCGTGTAATCATTGCCGCTTATGGACAAATGAACGAAGCTGAGGCTGATGAGTTCAAACCCAAATTAGTCTATTTAAACAAAGATAATAGTGTTGAACGTACTACTAACACAATTCCTGTACAAAAAGATTAACCCAAACAGTTTTATTTAAGAGCAAGATTACTTTATTGAAGTCAAAAGCTCTTTAATTTAAAGACAAAAAAGGCCGCTTCCAATCAACTTAGAAACGGCCTTTTTTTATGATTATAAATTACGCCAAGACAGCCAACGCCGCTTCGTAATTAGGCTCATCAGCCGTTTCAGCAACTTGCTCTGTATAAATTACAGAACCTTTTTCATCCAATACCACAACAGCACGAGACAAAAGACCGGCAAGAGGGCCAGTTGCAAAAGTAAGACCGTAATCGCCACCAAATGTTGAACGAAAAGTAGATCCTGTATCAACATTATCGATGCCTTCAGCCCCACAAAAACGCGCTGCAGCAAAAGGTAAGTCAGCAGACACGCAAAGCACATTAACGCCTTTCAAAGAAGCCGCAGATTCGTTGAACTTACGAACTGATGTTGCACAAGTCGGCGTATCAACTGATGGGAAGATATTCAACACCAATTTAGCACCCTGATAATCCGCCAATGTAGCGACAGACAAATCCGTTTTAACAAGCTCAAACGCTGGCGCTACAGAGCCTACAACCGGAAGAGAACCAACCGTTTCAAAAGGATTACCTTTTAATGTTACCGTTGCCATAAATACCTCTTAAATCGAATAAAAAAATTAACCGCGGATTATAGATACATTTTCAGCTTGTTTGCCTTTCTCACCTTCAGTGACATAAAAGCGAACCAACTGCCCTTCAACCAAGAAGCGGCGACCACGACCACGGATTGCACGGTAATGAACAAACACATCATCACCATTTTCCATGGTTAAAAAACCAAAACCTTTTGAAGAATTGAACCACTTAACCGTTCCTTGCTCGCGGTCATCATCCTCATCTTCTTCAGACTCAGAATCAAAACCGGTAGAACTGGCCTGGCTGACCATAGCACCGACATAAACAGACACTAGAACAAAGCCAAAATATACTAGGAAATTTGTACCCATCTCTTCTTTCAACACCCCAGCCAAAAGCAGAGGCACGATCAAAGCAATAACAAGGCTGACTATAAATGTGCGCAACGAAAACAAACCGGAACCAACAGAAGACCCTTTATTACGCGAAACATTATCCTGATGATCATTCATAAAAGTATATCTCTTATTAAATTAAATATTATTGTGAAGCAAAGCTATTTATAAAAAAATAAACTCTGTGTTAGTACAAACGTGAATATATGAATATTTTTACTAAACTCTTTCCGAAATCACCATGTGAAGCTAAAGAAGATAGTAGTAAAATACCCAACTTCTTTATGAGAGCAATTTTCACGCCACTCTTACATTCTAAATGACCAATACTTGCGTCATGTTTTTGTATAGAATTGCTCATTAAATACGAATTTAGCCTAGTAAGGTTAACACACAGAAGGTATCTATGAACACCTCACAAATCAATCAACGTATCGACGAATTAGAATTCAAACTACAATTTCAAGAAGACATGATTGATAGTTTAAATCAGGCACTTATCAGTCAGCAAAAAGACATGCTATTGATGAGAGAAAAACTGGTTCTATTAGGAAATCAGCTAGAGTCTTATCGTCAACAACAGCCTATTCATGATGGCGACCGACCACCTCACTATTAATAACTAACATACTAAGTAGAAGGCGAGTCGAGTGACTTTAAAACGTAAATATCAAATCGACCCGACTTCCCTTCCAATTGATAGGTTGGCTCGGCGCTATTTAAAAATGGAGCGCCTTTAGGGCGTTTCACAACCACTCTATATTGAGCTAATCGCATAGCGTAAGGCAATAAACTATCTGCATCTAAATCCTTACCAACCAAATCTCTAAAAAAAGCCATCTCTTTCTTGGCTGCAGCTGATGACTTATCTGTGTGTGGATACATAGGGTCCAAATACACCACATCGAACATTTCACTAGTATCTATAGCAGTTATATCAGCATCTAACAAAGGCATCTTGGCAACGATCTCGGCCACTTCATGATGAAAAGAGGCTCTATACAAACCGTCTTCCAACATAGCCCTCACAAAGCCCACACGCTCACACAGAGAAACTGAGCAACCAAGACAAGCTAACACGAAAGCATCACGCCCCAAGCCCGCTGTCGCATCAAGAACAGATAAATTTGCGCGCTTATTCAACCCAACCGCTTTAGCAATATCTTGCCCTTTTCCACCACCAAATCGTCGTCTATGGTCTACAGTCCCAGAAGTAAAATCTACATAAACTGGTTTGGGCGCCCCTTTTCCAGTTTTAGCAACTGCGATGCCATCTAATGTTTTCAATAAAAGATAATCATATTTAGAAACAAACTTGAGAGGCTCATGCAACAGCAAAAAATCAAGATTCAACGACTTAGCCAATAAGCGAGATTCCGATTCCAAAAACTTATCTGTTGTCGCAACCGCAATAGAATTAAGCAAAAATCTCTCTCCAAAAAAACATCATCAAACAATAATCAAAACACGAGTCACTACATAGTAATAACGCTAAATAAAGCGATTTTTTTATTCGGTTGCAAATAGAAAAAGCCTCTAAATATTAGAAGCTTTTCATCTTAACTAAAAAATTCGCTGCTACTTCAAAGAACAAAGCACTTAATCTAACTAAATATCCTTAAGAATCTAAAGATAAACAATTAATAGAAGGGCTATACCCAAGACTAATCTGTAGACAAAGAACGGAAAAAAACCAATCTTATTAAGCCACTTCAAAAACAGATAGATACAAAGATAGGCGCTGATTGCAGACAGAATAACACCCATAAAGATACTCGCCCAATCGACCGCAATATCTGACGATACAAGTTCAATCGACTTTAAGCCACCAGCAGCCAGTATAAGAGGGATAGACAAAAGAAATGAAAACCGAGCAGCACACTCGCGACTAAAGCCAAGAAAACGAGCCGCCGTCATCGTAATTCCAGAACGAGAAGTTCCAGGAATTAAAGCCAGCGCTTGAGCAAAGCCAATATAGAGCACACTTTTCAAACCAAAATCTTCTTCAGTTTTTTGAGATGCACCATATTTATCTGAAAACCAAAGCAACACACCAAACCCAATGGTTGTGTAAGCAATTACTTCCAAAGAACGTAAATGAGTGCTTATTAAGTCATCAAATAACAAACCTGCAACACAAGCTGGCAAAGTAGCAAGACAGATCCACCAAGCTAAGCGACTATTAGATGTCGAGCGTTTATCTCTAATGGATACACACCAAGCCACCACGATTTGTGCGATGTCTTTTCTAAAATAGCCAACAATGGCTATTAAAGTTCCTACGTGCACAGCAACATCAAATGCCAATCCTTGATCAGGCCAATGCAGTAATTGCGCAGGAAGTATTAAATGAGCAGAACTTGAAATAGGCAGAAACTCTGTTAACCCTTGAATAACTGCCAAAAAAACAATGTGGTACCACAACATATAACTAACGCTTCCCTATACGCGGAGCCTGTTTTTCCCAGCTAATTTCATCCCTTAAATAAGTTGGAATAGCATCATAAGCAGACACCATTTCACCTTTTTTAAATAACAATAGAGCCAATTCAGCAATGCAAGCGGCACGAGGAGCTAAGTCAGTTAAAATATGAGTAGGATGACTAGGAAGTAGCGGTGTTAAAACATCTTCATAGCACCAGCCAGACCCGACTCCATCAAAGCTAGTTGAAAACGCAGACAAAGCCGCAGGCTTAACAACACACTCATCAATTAATGAATCTATTTCATAACACCCTTCTATCTTATTGACACTATAACCACCCATGTAAATTTCGCCCATACGAGCATCAAGAGCGGCCAGCCAATTATTTTTACCAGTCTTTTGAAAACCTTCCAATGACAAGGCTGCAAGCGTCGAAACGGGTATAACAGGTAAATCTGCACCAAAGGCAAGACCTTGTACAACCCCTGCACTGATTCTTAGCCCCGTAAAAGACCCAGGCCCTCGCCCAAAGGCGATCGCATCTAGATCGGATAAAGCTAAACCAGCCTGACTGAGAATCTGGTCTACCATAGGCAAAATCAGATCGTTATGAAGGCGTGGAGCCATGCGGAAGTCTTCCAACACAACCCCATCAATATTCAACGCCACTGAGCAAGCTGGCGTTGATGTATCTAATGCTAAAATAACCGTCATTGAATAATTAAGCCTTTAACGATGCTAATAGGCTTTGTTTAATTTCATTCAAATCACCGATACCATTAACTTTCACAAACTTAGGCGCTGTTGCGCTGTCTGCTTTTAGCCAATCTTGGTAGTAACCAATTAATGGCGCGGTTTGATCGTGATAAACACCTAAGCGTAAACGAACAGTTTCTTCTGTATCGTCTGCACGCTGCACAAGGTCCTCCCCTGTTACATCGTCTTTGCCTTCTACTTTAGGTGGATTATAAACAAGGTGATAAGTACGACCTGATGCTTCATGAACACGACGTCCACTCATGCGTTTTACAATTTCTTCATCAGCCACATCGATTTCTACAACGTAGTCAATTTTAACACCAGCATCTTTCAAAGCATCGGCCTGAGGGATAGTACGCGGAAAGCCATCAAACAAAGCACCGTTTGCACAATCATCTTGAGTCAAACGCTCTTTTACTAAACCAATGATAATATCATCAGAAACAAGCTGACCAGCGTCCATTACCGCTTTGGCTTTTAAGCCCATTTCGCTTCCTGCTTTAACGGCCGCACGCAACATATCCCCTGTAGAGATCTGCGGAATGCCAAACTCTTCCGTAATGAATTGAGCTTGAGTACCTTTACCAGCGCCTGGCGCACCTAATAATATTACTCGCATAAAAAGTCTCCAAAAGACAGCGTTAACTGAATAGCAAGGATGACTGGCACAATGCATCGTCAACGTGCAATTAAGCACGGCAGCAAGGTGAACAGACAAACCAATTGCATACTAAAAAATTGAATGGCCGCCAAGCATACCCAAGCAGCCATCCTTTATGCAAATTTACCTGCCTTTTTTTATCATTTTCTTACTCATACTGAGCATTTATCAACCACATTTGCAATTAGCCCGTATTTTGCATACCACTCGCAATGCCTGCCATGGTAATCATTAAGGCTTTATTCACTTCTGCATTTTCTTCATCTTTTCGACTGCGATACAAAAGCTCTGCCTGCAAATAGTGCAAAGGATCTATATACGGGTTACGCACATCAATAGACTGACGGATGGTTTTATTATCTTCAATGAGTCGCTCTTGCTTCTTAAGCATTTTCACCAGCTCACTCACTTGCTTAAGCTTGCCACGCAACAAACGCCCTAAGCCTTGCAATTCTTCACCCACTAGACGCTTTTCATAATATTCAGCAATCTCAGGTTCTGCTTTTGCCAATACCATATCAAGCATGTCCAAATAAGCACCAAAGAACGGCCATTTTTTGTGCATCTCGCGTAGTTTTTCTAAATTACCAGATTCGACACCCTGCTGTAGGGCACTCTCTGCGCCCAACCATGCGGGCAACATAAGGCGAATTTGCATCCAAGCAAAGATCCAAGGAATGGCACGCAAACTCTCTACACCGCCATCAGAACGACGACGTGCAGGGCGAGAGCCTAAAGGCAACTTGGCTAATTCTTGTTCTGGCGTTGTGGCTCTAAAGTAAGGCACAAAGTCTTCATGACCACGAATAATAGAACGATATTGATTCATCCCCACTTCGGCCATTTCATCCATAATCGCACGCCATTCCTCTTTAGGAGGCTCTGCAGGAATCAAAGACGCCTCCATCACAGCAGAACAGTAAAGTTCCAAAGAACGCACTGCGATATCAGGAATACCGAACTTAAATCGAATCATTTCACCTTGCTCAGTCACTCGAATAGCGCCATTAACAGAACCTGGCGGTTGCGACAAAATTGCTACATGAGCTGGGCCGCCGCCACGACCCACGGTGCCGCCGCGACCATGAAACAAAGTCAGATGGATACCATGCTTTTTACAAAGACGAGTCAGCGCTTCTTGTGCTCGATATTGCCCCCACGTTGCGGCAATTTGTCCAGCATCTTTGGCAGAATCCGAATAGCCTATCATCACTTCTTGGCGGCCGTTGATATAAGACTTGTACCAAGGAATTGAAAATAGCTGTTCGATAATAGGCTCAGCGTTATCCAAATCCGCAAGGGTTTCGAACAAAGGAACAATACGCATAGGAAAACTGACGCCAGACTCTTTTAGCATTAATGCAACTGCCAAAACATCCGATGGCGCACTGGCCATTGAAATAACATAAGAGCCAAACGAATTCTGCTGACCTTGGGAAATCATCGCGAATGTATCGAGCACTTCTTTCACTTCAGCTGTTGGCGTCCACTCCATAGGTAAAAGCGGACGTTTAGAATTCAACTCAGTCAACAAAAAAGCTTGTCGGGACGCTTCATCCCATTCGGCGTAATCACCAAGCCCATAAAAGCGCGTAATAGCAGATAAGGCATCGATATGACGAGAAGCATCTTGGCGAACATCCAAACGAACTAAGGTCGAGCCAAAGGTTGCCGCACAACGAATAAGATCAAGCAGTGACCCATTAGCAATCACCTTCATACCGCAATCTAACAAAGACTGATAGCACAAAATAAGATCATCGGTGAGCTCTTGAATATCAAGAAAAATATCCTCACCGGAAGTTGGTTTACCATCCAAGCATGCTTTCGCCCAGTTTTTGGTCGCCAACATCTTGTTTTCTAGATGTCGTAAGACTTCCCTATAAGGCTGAGTGCTATCGCCTACACGTGCGCGTAGGGCAGCATTACACTGCGTCATAGAAAACTCTGAACGCAGCACATTTAAATCTTTTATATAAAGATCCGCCGCCATCCAGCGAGCTAATAAAGTAACTTCCTTGGTTACTTTATGAGTCACATTCGGATTGCCGTCTCGGTCACCCCCCATCCAAGTTGCAAAGCGAATAGGCGCCAAATCGAGTGGCAAACGGTCTTCTTTTGAAAATTCACTAAATTGCTCATCTAATTGGCGAAAAAAACGTGGAACAGCTTGCCATAAGGATTGCTCAATAACAGCAAAACCCCATTTTGCCTCATCCACAGGCGTAGGACGATCTTCACGAATTTCATCAGTATGCCAAGCCTGAGTGATAATTTCTTTCAGGCGACGGATATGTTTGGTTTCTTCTAATGGCAGGATATTATCTTTATCGAGAGCTTCTAACTCACTGGAAATATTATCGTATTTCCGAATCAGTGAACGACGCACCACTTCCGTAGGATGAGCAGTAAGAACAAGCTCAATCGATTGAGATTGCAATGATGAAATCATTTGCTCTGCAGTAAAGTTCTGCCTAGAAAGACGGGTTAACAAATCGCCAACAGGATTGTGATACACACCTAAACTTTCATTAGTACGGCGGCGATGCACCCGATGATATTGTTCAGCAATATTAGACAAGTTCAAAAATTGATTAAACGCTCTAGCAACTGGCACGATTTCTTTATCATCCAGTGCTTCTAAGGCTTGAATAAGAGCGGCAGAATCACCAGATTGACGTCCATCTTTCGATAGCAATCGGATATTTTCCACTTTTTCTAGGAAACCTTCTCCCAAATGATTGCTCATGCTTTCGCCAAGACAGTCTCCTAGCAACCTAACATTTTCGCGTAATGACGCCTGACTATCACTCACTTCACCCTCCTAATGTTGCCAATAACGCCTTTACAAGCGCCCTATTATCTATCCAACAGATTATTCACTCAACAGATACGCCAGCCTACAAACCTTCGCGTTTGGCCTGATCCCAATAACTATCTAATTCTTTTAAAGAACAATCTGTTAGTTTTTTATTTTGTGCCGACACAAGTGCTTCAATTCTACCAAAGCGCCGACGAAATTTTATATTCGTTTTATTTAATGCCACATCAGGCGAGACCTCAAGATGACGAGCCAAGTTACTGACCGCAAACAGAACATCTCCCACTTCCTCTTCAACATGAAGGTGATTTTGCTCTCTCATCGCCTCTTCAAGTTCATCTAACTCTTCTCTAATTTTGTCAAAAACCGGTGCGACATCTGGCCAATCAAAACCAACTTTAGCGACTTTTTGTTGAATTTTTACTGCTTGCATTAACGCTGGCATAGAGACCGGCACTTCAGCTAACAGACTTTTATCTGTTGGGCCTTTTTCTTGCGCCTTAATCTGTTGCCATTGTTGCGCTATTTGCTGTTCGGTTAGCGTCGTTGGTTCACCAAAACGCGTAATATCGCCATCAGGAAAAACATGAGGATGGCGGCGCAGCATTTTTTCAACAATCCCAGCTGCGATATCATCAAATGTAAAGCGCTGTTCTTCTTCCGCCATTTGTGCATAAAAAATAACTTGGAAAAGTAAATCTCCTAGCTCTTCTTTTAAATGCTCAAAATCTTCACGCTCAATAGCATCTAACACTTCATACGTTTCTTCTAACGTATAAGGTGCAATACTTTTATAAGTCTGTTTTTTATCCCAAGCACAACCAAACTCTTTGTCCCTGAGGCAACTCATCAAATACTGTAGCTGTTTAACCTCGTTACTCAAAAGTCTCTCTCTCTGAAAACATTCAACACGTTAGGTAGCTGATTAATACGATGCAGTAACTTACTCAGCACGCTCAATTCACCCACTTCAATAGTAAAGCGAATGCTTGCCGTGTGGTTCTCTTTGGCAGACAAGGTATTCATCGACAATAGATTTACTTTTTCATTTGCCAGTAAACTAGTGATGTCATTGAGCAAGCCAGTACGATCATAAGCTTCCACCTGTATATTTACAGGGTACTGGTTATCAAGCTCTTCACCCCAGCTAACATCAATAATACGTTCAGGCTCTTCTAAACCTAATTGAACAATATTAATACAATCCTGCCTGTGCACAGACACACCACGACCTTGGGTAATAAAACCAACGATGTCATCCCCAGGAATAGGCGTACAACATTTGGCCATCTGTGTTAATAATTTGCCTACACCTAAGATATGAATATCGTTATCTGAAGACTTATGACGGCTCTTTTTCAAACGAATTGGACGCGGTGTCGCAGTCTCACCATTCAGATTGTAAAAGTCATCAATAACACGCAACACTTTAGATAACTGAATGTCTCCCGCGCCAAGTGCTACGTATACCTCATCAGCATAAGAGAAGTTAAAGCGAGAAGAAATGGCTTGTAAATCGATACGATTATCTTCAAGACCCAGACGTTTCAATTGTTTATCGAGTAAATGCTTGCCGGCATCCAGATTTTTCTCTCGATCTTCTTTTCTAAACCAATTTTGAATCTTGGCTCTGGCGCGATTAGTTTGCACATAACCTAATGTCGGATGCAGCCAATCACGGCTAGGGCCACCCTCTTTAGTGGTGAGAATTTCAACTTTGTCGCCAGTTTTTAAGTGAGTGACTAAGGAAATAATTTTACCATTTACCTTGGCACCACGGCAGCGATGACCAATTTCAGTGTGAACTCGATACGCAAAATCAACCGCAGTCGCATTAATAGGCAAATCGACCACATGACCGTCAGGGGTAAAGACATAAATACGGTCTTGCTCGATGTCGCTGCGAACTTGTTCAGACAAAGATTCCAAATCGCCTTGCACTTCATGGAAGTCTAAAATGGTTCTTAACCACTGCAGTTTTTCTTCGTAGCTGCTGCTATTGGAACTTAAATCCGTACCTTTGTATTTCCAGTGAGCACAAACCCCAAGTTCTGCGTCTTCATGCATTTTGTGGGTACGAATCTGGATTTCAAGCGCACGGCCTTGAGGACCAATAACCGCAGTATGCAATGACTGATAACCATTCGATTTGGGGTTACTGATGTAGTCATCAAATTCCTGAGGAATTGGGCGCCATAAATTATGCACCACACCTAGAACACCATAACATTCCATCGGTTCGTCGACTAAAATACGCACAGCACGAACATCGTATACTTCATCAAAGCCAATGTTTTTGCGCTTCATTTTACGCCAAATACTATAGATGTGCTTTGCTCGCCCCATTAGATCAGCATGAATATTAATGCCTTTTAAACGGTCATCTAGCAGCTCAATAACATCATCAATGTACTGCTGGCGATCAAGACGTTTTTCGTCTAACCAAGTGGCGATACGTTTGTAATCAGTGGGATAAAGATAACGGAAAGAGAGATCTTCTAACTCCCATTTGATATGACCAATACCCAAACGATGGGCCAAAGGCGCATAAACACTTTGCACTTCAAGCGCAACAGCAACACGACGCTCTTCGTTTTGATGCTTGGCTTCTTTAATCGCGCATGCACGCTCAGCGAGTTTAATCAGCACAACTCGTACATCATCAATGATGGAAACCAGCATTTTGCGTAGTGATTCTAGTTGATTTTCACTACTGCCTAACACTTCAGCCGCGGAGTCAGCAGTCAAATTTTTCGAGACTTCACCCATTTTCATCACCCCTTCGACAATCGAAGAGACTTTACGACCAAACATTTCGGTAACACGGGAAATAGGTAATTGATCTTCTCGTACAACACGATATAAGGCGGCGGCTACCAATGAATCTTGGTCTGCTCGAAATCCAGAAAGGATTTCAACCATTTCTAGCCCAGCACGGAAAGTACTCGCTTGTGCCCCCCAATAAGAGGGTCGAGCACATTGTAATTCAGCTTGACGAGCCAACTCACAGGCCATACGCAAAGGAACTCGAGTACTGTCATCAATGAGGTGTGCAAAGTGCCCCATCCAAGCATCAATATCGACACTACCATCCTCTAACACAGGGTGATCTTTTCTTACCGTTACCATTTATCCGCCCTTAAATTTACTTCTTTTTTTGCAATAACATCATCGTTTCTACATGAGAGGTTTGCGGAAACATATCCATCAAACTAACACGTAAAACACGATATCCCTTTGCAACTAAATACTCGGCATCCCTAGCTAAAGTAGAAGCATTGCAAGAAACATACAATATTTGCGTCGGTCCAATTTTTATTATGCTGTCTAAAAACTCAAACGCCCCAGCACGAGGTGGATCCAACAATACTTTGGTAATGGTCTGCTTAAAAAGTTCATTATTCACAGGCTTAGTCAAATCCGCCGCCACAAACGACAGGTTATCCAAACCATTAACTCGCGCATTTTCTCGCGCGGCTTCAACCATAGTTTCTTGTACTTCAACACCAATGACTGATTGTGCATGCTGCGCCAACGGTAAAGAAAAATTCCCCACACCACAAAACAAATCCAATACAACATCTTGCTTACTTGGACTTAACCAGCTCATTGCTTGCGCAACCATCTTTTGATTCATAGTAGCGTTTACTTGAATAAAGTCTTGCGGGTGATATTTCAACCTTAAGTCAACAAGATCATAATAGCGCATTTTTTCAGGCACCACTTCCGCCTTGCCCGCTTTTGGTGCTTGCCAATATAAAGCGACCTGCTCTTTTTCGGCCCAGTCTTCCCATGCATTTTTAAGTTCATCGGATATTGAAGACGTTAGTCGAAACAACACCGAAACACCTTTAGTGTCTTCAAGCAATTCCACATGACCTAGAACACCCGCCAAATCATTTTCTAACAGCGCGAGCTTGAGTGAAAGGAAGATACTTTGCAAATTAGGAGCAAGCACAACACATTGATCAATCGAGATGATTTCTTTAGATGCTTTACCACGAAAACCTAATGCCATACGACCTTTTTTGAGCTCAATCGCAATACGAGCACGCCGACGATAACCCATAGGTTTATCTGATAGCTGTTCAAGTTCTTGAGTTGTAATCAGATTACGCAGTTGTCCTTGCAACCAATCGGCTTTTGCATTTAGCTGTTGCTCATCAGCTAAATGCTGAAAACTACAACCGCCGCAGACATTAAAATGCTGGCAAGAGGGCTCAACTCGATAAACGCTCGGCTCAATGATATTTACTAAAACAGCTTCATCAAAGTTGCGCCCTGCTTTATTAACTTGTGCCTCGACTGTTTCACCTGGTAAAGCACCTTCAATGAAAGTTACTTTACCTTGAAAACGAGCAACGCCTTTTGCTTCATGCGTCAAACCGTCCACTTCGAAGGTCTGTATTGGACCGATAGGCTGTGGCTTAGAGGCTGTTGTTCGACGTAGGGATGTTCTTCTTCTCAAAAGTGGCTCTCTTATTCCCGACTCTCTTTTTGGGATAAATAGGATAAATGCGCGGTTATTCTATCGCATCTGAATACAGAACAGTACGTGAAAGCGAGCCTTAAATAATTGAAAGGTACTGATACCCTGATGAGATGTCACAGACAAAAGTCACTTAGCTATCAAAAACACCTGTCGACAAATATCTATCACCACGATCACAAATAATTGCCACGATCACCGCATTATTGAGCTGTTTAGATAACTCCAATGCAATGGCAACAGAACCACCAGAAGAAACACCACAAAAAATACCTTCTTCTTTTGCTAAACGACGCATCGTCACTTCCGCAGCCTGTTGAGACACATCCATGACAGTATCCACTCGACTTTCATCAAAAATAGACGGTAAATACTCTTTTGGCCAACGACGAATACCAGGAATACTGGAACCGTCTTGTGGTTGCAGTCCAACAATCTGAATGTCTTTATTCTGCTCTTTCAGGTAATGAGAAACAC
Source organism: Marinomonas sp. BSi20584 (assembly GCF_002792415.1). NCBI lineage: Bacteria > Pseudomonadati > Pseudomonadota > Gammaproteobacteria > Oceanospirillales > Oceanospirillaceae > Marinomonas > Marinomonas sp. BSi20584. The sequence goes on along the minus strand of NZ_KZ454870.1, from coordinate 148,664 downwards.
CCATGATAGTCCCCGTGGTTCCCATGGAGCTTACAAAGTGCGTCACTGTGCCTTGTGTTTGCTGCCAAATCTCTGGCCCAGTTGTTAAATAGTGGGCGTTGGGGTTGTCTTGGTTCGCAAACTGATTCAAGACAATACCAACACCTTGATCTTGCATTTCTTGAGCAAGATCTCGCGCTCTTTCCATACCCTCTTCTTTTGTCACCAGATGCAATATTGCCCCATAAGCTGTCATCGCAGACTTACGTTCTTGGCTCATATTGTCAGGCATGATCAAGTGCATTTTATAGCCTTTAATAGCTGCCACCATGGCTAACGCGATACCAGTATTACCACTGGTTGCTTCGATTAAACTATCGCCCGGTTTTATATCACCGCGAAGTTCTGCCTGAAGTATCATATTTAAAGCAGGACGATCTTTTACTGAACCTGCAGGATTTTGTCCTTCAAGCTTTAATAAAACCGTGTTGCTTGGATTTGGGTTGATGCGCTGCAAGCGAACCAAAGGTGTTTGCCCGATTAAGGACTCGATACTAGGGTATTGGATCATAAAAAACTTCATTGACATTGATGACTTAGGGAATGAAACTTAACACTTTAAGCCTATTTAAGAACACTTACGCTAAACAGTACAATAAGAAAGCGTTATAAACTTAGTTTCAATATCGCATTCTAGAGTAAAAGATATGCTCATAACACGCATTTTCACCCTACTTTTGTTATTACTAATGATCAGTAGCTGTGACAAGTCCAACGAAAATCTCACTGGACTGAACAATCTAGAACTCAGAAAAAAGTGGCGTGAGTGTGCTTACATTCGCTCTCCATCTAGCAGCGAACAACATATATGCGGCAACTATGAAAGAGAATGTAATGACCGTAAAGACCAAGGCAATCTATCCTGCTATTAACCAACAGACTAGATTCTTAGTATGAAGAAATCACCTTTCTCAAACCTACCAACTCTAAGACTAAGCAGTAAACTTTTTTGGGCATTATTTGCACCTGTTTTCGTAGTCTCATTGCTAGCTGGCACTTTTCTCTTATCTACTCGCTTTAGTGATCTAAATCGTAATTTATACGAGCACACCTCACATATCACTGAACAAGTCGCTACAACCAGCGAATATGCCATTGTTTTTTCCGACCAAAACATGATGTATCGGATATTACAAAATGCACTAAACAATCAAGATATAAGTAGTGTTCAACTTTTTAATAGCGAACAAAAACTCATAGCAGAACTTGGTAAAGCGCCAGAATCAAGCGACACCAATTTTCCAGAAAATAGCTATATAAAACAATATGATAAATACATAGAATCGATTAGCGCCATTCATTACACCAACAACTCTCTTAATGGCACTTTTAACACTCAAGCAGACTTATTCAACACTGTAGACCAGCGCAGTTTAATCGGCTGGGTAAAAATTGAAGCTAACAAATCAGCAATTCAAATAGAAAAATACCAATACGCCTGCCTGATTATTTTTATTCTGCTTATCTTTAATATACTGGTTATTTTAGGTGCATTTCATCTATCAAGAACATTAACTCTGCCAATAAATAGGCTCTCTTCTGCGCTAAACAAATTGGTTAAAGGTCAATTTTCTAGTGCCAAGTTAATGAAATTACCACCAGAGTACGCAGCACTCCAAAAAGACCTGCTTGATTTAACAGAAAGATTAGAACATCACAATGAAGAACTGATTGCAGGCATTGAGCAGTCAACGGAAGATATTCGCCGTAGCATGGATAGCATGGAAGAAAAAAGTGCGCAGCTACATATAGCAAATCGCGAAGCAATGGAATCAAACCGTTTAAAATCACAATTTCTTGCCAATATTAGCCATGAAGTTCGTACTCCATTAAACGCGATTCTCGGTTATACAAAAACACTGCAGAAAGACATTACAGATACTCAGCAACGACTTTATGTGGACACCATTGAACAATCGACCAATAGCCTACTTACCATCATTGGCGATATATTGGATTTTTCAAAGATTGAGGCTGGTAAGCTCAATCTTGAAAGCAACCACTTCAATCTGAAAACATTATTAGATGATGTATATCAAATCCTCAGCATCAATTTGCTAACGAAAGAAAAACAGATCGATTTAGTACCAGAATTCAACCAGGATGTGCCAGAATGGTTTGTTGGAGACAGCACACGAGTACGCCAAATTTTAACAAATTTGATTGGCAATGCGATTAAGTTTACCCACCAAGGGTCAGTTCGCACAAGGGTATCCATCGCTTCACAAAGCCCACAAGAAATCACTTTATCTTTTCAGATTATAGATACAGGCATAGGTATTGCCGAACATAAAATCAACCGCCTTTTTAAGCCTTTTTCACAAGTAGACACCAGCACCACCAGACAATTTGGTGGAACTGGACTTGGGTTAGTTATTACCAAAAAGCTGGTTGAGCAAATGAATGGCAAAATTGAAGTTAGCAGCGATCCAAGCATAGGCTCAACATTCCGATTCACTATCAATCTAAAAACGTCGCCAAAATTAAGCAATGATAAAAGCGCCCTAAATCGTCATGCAGTGCTACTAGAACCTAGCGCGACTTATAAAAGCTATCTGACCAACTACTTACAAAGCATTGGTGTTAGCTGTACAGCCTGTTCGGACTTAGAACAAATGGTAGCTCTACTAAATAAGCAGCATGACACCATTGACGCTATTCTACTAAGTGTTATGCCTGATGAGCAAAGTGTTGCCGAAGCTCGCGAGCTTATTACCTATTCTACGCAACAATTTTCTATTCCATGTATTTTAATGATTCAGCCTCCCGGCCAAATTGCTCATTATCCTGATTTAAAAGAACTATGTAGTGACATTCTACTTAAACCTATTAGCCATGATCGTCTCTACAACGCATTGCAATACCTTAATAACAGAAACACCTCAACTACACTTCAACACCCCCAACAGCATCAAATAAATGTACTACAGGAAAAAATTAGCGGTCTCAAAATTCTTGCAGTCGATGATTCACCAATAAACTTACAATTACTAAAACACTGGCTAGTCCCTATCGGCATCGAAGTATCTTTAGCCTATAGCGGCCGACAAGCCATCGATATGGCAATGAGCGAAAGCTTTGATCAAATATTTATGGACATACAAATGCCTGAAATGGACGGCATGGAAACCACAAGACAACTCCGACAAATAGAAAACTATAAAAACACACCCATTATTGCACTAACCGCTCACGCCTTAGGGTCTGAACAACAACAAATACTCGCAAGCGGTATGAATGCGTATCTAACTAAGCCTATTAATGAAGAACTTCTTCTTAGTACCATCGAAACTTGGCGCTTAAATACAAAAAGTTTTCAAGATCAAGTAGATGACAAGCTAATTGGTATTTTCGATTTAGAAAAAGCACTTGAAATTGTCGATGGCAAAACCAACATTGCAAAAGAGATGTTTGATATGCTGGCAGACTCATTAGATGCTGAGAAAAAACTCATCCAACATCACTTAGAAAACCAAGACACAGAAAAACTCATTGAAGTAGTACACAGAATACATGGCGCCTCTAAATATACTGGCACCATCAACATTGCACGCCATGCTGGATTTTTAGAAACACACCTAAAAGAGTTAGGCTTGGAAGACGCTGACGGCGTAGCGGAAGACTTTATTGAAGCAATAGAAGAGCTACTAAGCCATAGACAGCTTATTCCTTGGCCTCAGCACTTAGATTCAACTATTTAGACTTAACTATTTAGACTTAACTATTTAGATTCAACTATTTAGACTCAAGAACGACAAAAGCCTGAGCATAAGCTTTTTCATCGGTTAAACTTAGATGCCACGATACAGGGAAGTCATAACGAGCAATGATACTTTCATCAACGGTAAGAACCGGCTGACCAGAAGGCAAGTTACTAACGCTAAAATGCTGAAAACTAACACCTGAACCAATACCTGTTCCCAACGCTTTAACTGCAGCTTCTTTTGCAGCAAAACGCTTCGCAACGTAGGCATTTGCTTTATCTAGATTATTAATTTGTAGCCAACGTTCTTTCTCTGCAGCAGTCAATATCCTATCAATAAATCGCTCACCCAAACGCTCAATTGACTGAGCAATACGAGCAATTTCAACTAAGTCAGTTCCAACTCCGATAATCAAACACTCACCTCTTTATAGAACCAATCTTCACAAAGCACGAAAAATAGGCACTCCTAAATGCCGTTCCCCTTGAAAAGGCTGCTTTGGTAGCAAACGCCTAGAAACAATAGGTTTGCCATTCAACAAACTATCCAACCAATTACGATGTAACTCTTTTGCAAGACTTAAAACTTGCTTATCCATCCACTTGCCAGCATAGTAATCGAGCGCAACTTGCCCTTCGACAAACAACATCGGCATTTGCTTAGGTATCTCACCATAATAGGGTCGTAGACCAAACTTATAATGAAATTGATACAGCTGACGCGCCTCAAGCACCTCACCTCGACCAGTTGATATCATATTAATACCAACACCTAACTCCGAAAACAAACCAACCTCAAAACGTCTTAATAAAGGTGCTATCGGAGCCCCTGCATGCAAGCTTTCAATCAGCCATTTGTAGAGTTCAAAAACATCAGGCAGTGGAAGATTAATCGGTAACAGCTTCTCAAGTAACTCATGCACATAGAGCGCCGCATATAAAGGTAAGCCCTCCAAAGAAGACGCCGACTTTACCGACTCCAAGCTTTTCACCGTTTTTAAGTCGCTGCGGCCAGAAAACTCCATTTCATAACATAAAAAAGGCCCAGGTATGACCCGAGCCTCTTTTTTTGGTAATCGCCATACTCCTCTAATCAAACCCTGCTCAAGTGTTAACATATCAAGCAGGATTTTACTGTCCTGAAAAGGGCGAGTATGAATCACATACGCAGAAACGCGCATCGAAATTATTCTTCCTGATAACCTAAACTGGCTAACGCACGCTCATCATCGGACCAACCAGAACGTATTTTGATCCAGAGATTCAACATCACTTTATGCTGAAATAAATTCTCCATATCAATACGAGCTTCTTTACCGATAAGCTTAATTTTATCGCCACGTTCGCCGATAATTATGCGTTTTTGACCATTTCGCTCAACCAAAATTAACGCACTAATATGAATAGCAGATTCTTCGTAAACAAATTCCTCAATCTGCACAGCCACTTCATAAGGCACTTCTTGGCCAAGCTGACGAGTGATTTTTTCACGCACTATTTCCGCTGCCAAAAATCGTGAGCTACGGTTGGTAATCTGATCTTCAGGGTAAAATTGTACCCCTTCTGGAATATAGCTTTCTACCAAGCGCTCCAAACGATCTAAGTTGTTATTACGCAACGCTGAAATAGGCACTATCTGTGCAAAATTCATACGATCAGATAAGTTAGCCAAACGTGGTAATAGATCTTCTTTCTGATCCAATTGATCCACTTTATTCACTACCAAGATAACAGGGCAGCGCGCATGTTTGACCTTTTGAAGAACTGATTCATCTTCCTCAGTCCAACGATCAGCATCAATAACGAACAACACCACATCAACATCTTTCAATGCCGCTGCTGCAGTTTTATTCATAATACGGTTAATGGCTTTGGTTTCACCTAAATGCAGTCCAGGTGTATCAACATAAATAGCCTGAACGTGACCTTCGGTTTTCACACCAAGAATCTGATCACGTGTTGTCTGTGGCTTACGTGAAGTAATAGATAATTTTTGACCCAAGATGTGATTAAGCAAAGTTGACTTACCCACATTTGGGCGCCCAACAATGGCAATATAACCACAGTGCGTAACTTCAACTTCAGACATCTTTCTTTTCCAGTTTTTTCAATGCTTTTGCAGCTGCATTTTGCTCTGCAATTCGACGGCTATTACCCTTACCTTCAATAAACTCTTCACAGAGTTCAATGTGACAATGAACATAGAAAGTCTGATCATGGGGATCACCTACAATATTAACCACATCATATTGAGGCAACGCATGCTTACGAGCTTGCAAAAATTCTTGTAGACGAGTTTTAGCATCTTTAGTAACAATCTTTAGCGACGTAGCATCCAAACGTTCTTTGTACCACGCTAATATATGCTGGCGACAAACATCCATGCCGGCATCTAAATACATGGCACCTATAATCCCTTCTACGGTATCGGCCAAAATAGAGTCACGTCGAAAACCACCACTCTTCAATTCCCCAGCACCTAGTTTAAGGTAGTCACCCAATTCAAACTCTCTGGCCAATTCAGCTAAAGTATCGCCTTTTACTAACGAGGCTCTCAAACGGCTTAGTTCGCCTTCTTTGGCTTTTGGAAAACGGTGAAAAAGATCTTCCGCTATCACGTAATTAAGAATCGAGTCACCCAAAAATTCAAGGCGCTCATTATTTTTTCCACCAAAACTACGGTGCGTTAGCGCCAGTTCAAGCAGTCCAAGGTCAGCAAAAAAGTAACCAATTCGCCGACTCAGCTTCTGATACAATGAACTCAAAATGTCTCCAAAAATACTTATTCAATCAAACCGTTATTTTTAAAGCTTGGGATACTAAAAAAATTGTCCCAATGCAGCCAAACATAAAAGGCACGACCTTTCATGTTTTCATCTGGGACAAAACCCCAAAATCGGCTATCAGCGCTATTATCTCTATTATCACCCATCACAAAGTAATGCCCTGCTGGTACAGTCCATTCACCTTCATGGGGAGTAAATCGGTAACTATTATAAATATCGTGTTGTACACCACCTAAGTTTTCACTAAACAAGTCTACAGGCTCTTGGTCTGGGTTCAATGACACGGGCAACTTAGCTAAAAACTCTTTACTAACTTGCTGACCATTGATCGTCAAAACCTTATTGTGATAGCTCACTTGATCACCAGGCAGACCAACTAGACGCTTAATGTAGTTTAGACTAGGATCACGAGGATATTTAAAAACAACCACATCCCCACGTTTTGGCTCTGTAGTAGGAATAATAGTTGTATTTAGAACTGGCAAACGAAGACCATAATCAAATTTATTCACCAGAATAAAGTCGCCTATTTTTAACGTTGGCAGCATAGAACCGGATGGAATCTGAAAAGGTTCAACAACAAAAGAACGCAAGCCAAATATAACCGCAATAATAATGAAGTATGACTTCACCTCTACAACGAATTTAGGTGTTTCGGCTAATCTCTGCTGAGCATCTTTACTCAAAGCACTTCGTGTTTCTATCGCCATATTTGCCAAAACGACTTTACGCTTTGGTAAATATACAATGCGGTCGTAAACCCAGAAGACACCTGTCACCAAAAACGCAATGGCCAGTATCAATTCGAAATCAAAACCCATAGTTCATTTCTCCACCAAGGTGTGCATTGGCACACCTGTTGATTATCTGGCTAGCTATCTAGTTGCAAAACCGCAAGGAAAGCAGATTGTGGCACTTCAACGTTACCAACCTGTTTCATACGTTTTTTACCGTCTTTCTGTTTCTGTAACAATTTCTTCTTACGACTCACGTCACCACCGTAACACTTGGCAATAACGTTTTTACGCAGTGCTTTAACCGTGGTACGTGAAATCACTTTCGCGCCAACTGCACCCTGAATCGCCACATCAAACATCTGACGAGGAATCAAGTCTTTCATTTTTTCGCATAGGGCACGGCCTTTAAACTGCACATTATCTTTGTGCATAATAAGCGCCAATGCGTCTACGCGCTCACCGTTGATCAGAATGTCCAAACGACATAGAGGAGCAGCACTAAAGTGAGAAAAGCTGTAATCCAAAGACGCAAAACCACGGCTACACGATTTCAATTTATCGAAGAAATCCATTACCACTTCGTTCATTGGTAATTCGTAACGTAATTGCACTTGTCGACCAACGTATAACATGTCCTTTTGAACGCCACGCTTTTCAATACACAAAGTAATAACGTTACCTAAATATTCCTGTGGCACCAATATATTGGCTTCCACAATAGGCTCACGCATTTCTTTAATGGTACCTGGATCGGGCATTTTTGACGGACTGTCTACATTGATCACGTCACCATTATTCAGTTCAATTTCATACACTACGGTTGGAGCTGTAGAGATCAAATCAAGGTCATATTCACGCTCTAAACGTTCTTGGATGATCTCCATATGCAGCATACCCAAGAAGCCACAACGGAAACCAAAGCCCAAAGCATCGGAGCTCTCTGGTTCAAAAAACAATGACGCGTCATTCAATGTCAGCTTATTCAAAGCGACACGAAAGTCTTCATAATCATCAGAGCTAACAGGGAACAAACCAGCATAAACTTGTGGTTTTACTTTCTTGAAACCCGCTAACTGAGGCACATTAGGCGTCGAAGCATGAGTAATGGTGTCCCCCACTGGTGCACCATGAATGTCTTTAATGCCCGCAACAACGAAGCCCACTTCCCCCGCTCTCAACACGCCAGTTTCTTTACGTTTTGGTGTAAAAATACCTGCCATATCAACAGGGTGAGACTGCTTAGTAGATTTAATATAAATCTTGTCTTTCTTGCGTAAAGTACCCTGTTTGATACGAACAAGAGAAACCACACCTAAGTAATTATCAAACCAAGAGTCGATAATAAGTGCTTGAAGCGGCGCATCGACATCGCCTTCTGGTGGTGGAATGGTCGCAACTAAACGTTCCAGAACATCATCAACACCCATGCCTGTTTTTGCAGAACAAGTCACGGCATTCATCGCATCGATACCAATAATCTCTTCAATCTCAGCACTAACACGTTCTGGTTCAGCCTGAGGTAAGTCGATTTTGTTCAATACTGGCATAACTTCGAGGCCTTGCTCGATTGCGGTATAACAGTTAGCAACAGATTGAGCTTCAACACCTTGCGCAGCATCAACCACTAGCAATGCACCTTCACAGGCAGCAAGTGAGCGAGAAACTTCGTAAGAGAAATCCACGTGTCCAGGCGTATCGATAAAGTTCAATTGATAAACTTGGCCATCTTTCGCATGGTAGTCAAGCGTTACACTTTGCGCCTTGATGGTAATGCCTCGTTCACGCTCGATGTCCATAGAATCGAGAACCTGAGCTGACATTTCTCGTTCGCTCAGACCTTCACAAGTCTGAATAAAGCGATCGGCTAAGGTAGATTTACCGTGGTCAATATGGGCAATTATAGAAAAATTGCGTATGTGCTTAAGATTATTGGAAGACACTATTTACTCACACTTTAAAAGCGATATTTGAATGATTACCTGTTGATAAATGAGTCACATATGCACATTTTTTAGTCTAAATAGCGCATTAGTCAGCTAACATCATCATGCCAGCCCAATGAAAAAACTTATCAACAAGTATTCAGGATAGAAATTGGCGAGCATTCTACCGAAAATCGAGCGCGGACTCCATTTATTTCAGAGATCAAACAAGATAGAGCCTCAGTAATTCAAGTGAAATTTGTCTTTAAGGTAAGACAATCCCTCGCTCTTTTAAAATACGCTCAACGGTATCGACTGTTGCCTGTGTATGCGCATCTATTTCAAGATTCACTTTATCGCCAACCGTCAAACTACTAAACGTCGTTAATCTTAGGGTTTCAGGAATCAAAGAAACCTCTAGCCAATCATTGCCAATATCACTGATCGTCAAACTTGCGCCATTTAAACCGACATAGCCTTTATTGAATAAGTAACGTCTAGCGTCTACTTCATTTTGGCGATCAGTCGTAAAACGAATATGAACGCTTTCTTCAATTTTTTCGATGCGTGATACGGTGACAGACGTCATGATGTGCCCGGACATAACATGACCGCCAATCTCGTCACCCATTTTTGCCGCGCGCTCAAAATTAACGACATCTCCAGTCTGCAACAAGCCAATATTGGTGAGTGCCAAAGTGGTATCAATAACATCAAACGTTAGTACGTCATGACCAATTTCCGCCACCGTAAGACAAACACCATTTATCGCCACACTGGCACCAAGTTGCTGGCTCAGCATAACCCCAGCAGGAAAAACTATTTCAAGACGCTTATTTCGACCGACCTGACTCTCTGCCTGAACAGTCGCTTTGCCCTGAACAATACCCGTAAACATAAAACGCCCTCATTTTCAGGTGAAAATATAAACACATTAGCCAAATAACATACGTTAAATCAAAGACTGCAGAAGAAATGAACACCCATGACCAAAGCAGCATAGTGACTGGTTTTGCGTAAGTTATCAAAGATTCACCAATAGGGTTATCCACAGGTTACGGGGATAACCGACATTCAATCCAATAACTAAAAATCTAACCCCTACTAATGCGCCCAATTTATCGTTTTTCAAGCACTAGCAGAACAATAGTTAAATAAAAAACAACCATCCACAAAATAAAATACGCTTTTATCACTTAATTTAGGTATAAAAAAACCGCTTAAAACAGCGGTTTTTCATCACATAAAACAGAACTAAATCATCAAAAAACTAGTCAGATAATGCCTCGATCATGCCTTGTGTCACCAAGGTAATACCATCTGAATTTCGATAAAAACGCGCTGCATCAGCAACCGGATCTTCACCGATAACAGTACCTTCAGGAATACAACAATCAGAATCCACGACCACTTTATTCAAGCGGCAATGTCGACCAATATCACAACGAGGCAATATCACCGACTTATTAACATGAGAATAAGAGTTCACTCGAACATTATTAAATAAGATGGATTGCTCAACCGTTGAGCCAGATACAATACAACCCGCGGACACCACAGAATTCAGCGCGGTGCCAATTCGTTCTTCGTAATTGTAATTAAACTTAGCCGCTGGACGCTGATATTGGGCAGTACGAATCGGCCACTCTTCATCGTATAAATCCAATTCAGGAACCAAACGAGTCAAGTCCATATTAGCTTCCCAATAGGCCGTCAAAGTCCCTACATCACGCCAATAAGGCTCATCTGGATAGCTCTTATTGTCAATGACACTGTTAGCAAAATGGTGGGCTTTAATTTTACTGCGACCAACAAACAAAGGGATTAAGTCTTTACCAAAGTCATGGCTCGATGCATCGTCACTCGCATCAGAACGCAAATTATCAGATAAAAATTTAGTGTTAAAAATATAAATCCCCATGCTCGCAAGCGATACATCCGGCTTACCTGGCATAGTGGGAGGATTCGAAGGTTTTTCCTCGAACGCAATAATATTGTCGTTTTCATCCACGTGCATGATGCCAAATTGATCAGCTTCTTTCAGCGGCACTTCTATGCAAGCCACAGTGACATCAGCTCCGCTTTCGATATGATCTTGTAGCATGAGACTGTAATCTTGCTTGTAAACATGGTCACCGGCAAGAATCAAAATATACTCACTTTCTAGGCCATCAATCATGGTCAAATTTTGATAAACAGCATCTGCAGTACCACGATACCAATCACTGCCAGTCTGCTGCTGAGCAGGCCATAGCTCAATGAATTCGTTGAAATCTGAACGAAGAAAGTTCCAACCCCTTTGAACATGTTGATTTAGAGTATGGGAGCGGTATTGAGTTAGGACTGCAATACGACGCATGCCTGAGTTGATACAGTTAGATAGCGGAAAGTCTATAATTTTATATTTACCTGCAATAGGTACTGCAGGTTTAGAACGATTATCTGTTAATTGTTTTAATCTTGAACCACGTCCACCGGCTAGAATAATGGACAGAGTTTTCATACGCGCCGTATTTAAATCCATGTGATGCCCTTAAAATTTTTATCAACACACTCTATTCGAAGTTTCATTTAGGTATACTCTTATCACTATTCCAAATCAATAAGATGCCTAATAATGAAAATACTATTTGCTGCCTCCGAAATTTACCCCCTAATTAAAACCGGTGGCTTAGCCGATGTAGCTGGCGCCCTACCCGTTGCTTTGAGAAAAAAAGGCCACGATGTCAAACTTATCATGCCTGCTTACCAAGGCATACTCGAAAAGGTAGCGCCAATTCAAAAGAGTATCAACCTAGGAAATCCATTTGGCGTTGGAGATTTGTTACTTCTTGAAACTCATATCCCCGAAAACGATACACCAATTTGGTTACTACAATGCCAAGCACTGTATGAACGTGAAGACGGGCCTTATGTAGATAAAAGTGGCATAGACTTTGAAGATAACCATATACGATTTGCCGCGCTATCATGGGCTGCAGCTACGTTAGCACTTCATGGACACCTTATGGATTGGCAGGCAGATATACTTCATTTAAATGATTGGCAAACGGGTTTTGCTGCTGCTTATCTTGAAAGTTGGAAAGTTGAACACATCCCAGTTGTCACGACCGTACATAATTTACGTTATAACGGTAGTTTTGATATGAATCAATTTTCCGCCATGCACTTATCACCAGAATTACTCAGTATGCACGGCATGGAGTTTTATGGCCGATTCTCTGGCCTTAAAGCTGGACTAGTCTACGCGAACGCTGTGACCACAGTCAGTCCCACTTATGCCAAAGAGATTCTCACCCCAGAGTATGGAGACGGTCTAGATGGCACACTCAGAGCGATGCAAGACAGGTTAGTTGGCATTTTAAATGGTGTCGACTACGATCAATGGTCACCAGAGAAAGACGCTCTAATCCCACATAATTACGGTATAGACACACTCAGTCAAAAACAGGCTAACAAGCTCGCTTTATTACAGGAAAATGGTCTATCAGAAGACCTCAACCAGCCAGTATTTGGTGTTGTTAGCCGACTAACAGAACAAAAGGGATTAGATCTTGTTTTGCAAGTTATGCCAACTCTGTTAGAAAAAGGCGCTCTACTTGTAGTATTAGGTTCAGGAGATAAATATTTAGAATCTCAGTATTTAGAACTTCAAAATAATTACCCAAACCAAGTCTCAGTTCGTATCGGATACTTTGAAGATTATTCTCATCGTATCCAAGCAGGTATCGATGCGCTACTAATTCCGTCACGTTTTGAACCTTGTGGCTTGACGCAACTCTATGCACTTAAATACGGAACTTTACCCATAGTAAGACAAACTGGTGGCTTAGCTGATACGGTATTCGAAGAAGGTGAGCGTGCGAATGGTTTTGTCTTTAAGGAAGCCTCAACAATGGCTTTACAAGCAGCGATGGAGCGCAGTATGGAGTGTTTCTATGATACTAATCGTTGGCGAGAAAAACAAAAAAATGCGATGAGTTATGACTACAGTTGGGATGTAGTGACAGATCAATGGATTCGCCTCTATGAATCACTGATTCATCAAAAGTAATCAATAAAAACAAAGGGATATCTCATCATATATCCCTTTTTAATTCATTTAAATTAACATTTACTTTAGAGTTATACCTGCTCGGCTACGGGCTTCCCATTCCTGTACACCATCAAGTACTGCCTGTTCAGTGAAGCCTTCTTGTTTCATTTCCTGCAAAGCAATAGCAATCTTGCGCTTAACACCGTTAACGTTGCAAGGTGACTTCTTAGACATAGTCAGATACAAACCTTCACTGCTGATATAAGGCAATACAGGAATGACGGCATCAGACAAACCCAACATAGTTGCATAAGCATGCGCTGGATTTTTTTCATACAAGACATAATCTACTCGATCCGCAGCCAACATCCTTAACGCTTGTGACAAGCTGGCTACCGCCAATATATTAAGGTTATGTTGAGCATATTGATCAAACTCTTGTCCAAAACTGTTATTAATAACAGTCACTCCCCACTTTCCAACCAGATCTTCTTTTCGACTAAATGAAAAAGGTTTGTCCTTACGCTGCCAAACCACACTTGCAGTATGTAACATCACTGGCGTGAAATAATCCATATAATCGGCTCGCTCGTTTGTATAAAAAGCACCAGCCATAAGATCAACACGACCATTCTTCACTTCACCTTGAGCTCGTGACCAAGGCCCAACATGAATAAGTCTAATAGGGATATCAATACGACGACTTAATTCATCAATGATAAGACGATTAACGCCATGTAACTCTGTTGAAGTGGACGTTTCTCGCCACAAAAAAGGAGGGTATTCTGAGTTACCAGATGCCGTAAGAGAGGCACAAGAAGACAAGTCGTCTTGTGCGAAAGCGATATCAGTATTAAAAAAAGTCACCGCTAATAAACAGCAAACCATGTGTGTGTGCAGCCGCATACAGCGCCACTCCCTTACAAATAAAATTCAAACGATAAGCGAAGCTTTTTTCTTTTGCATATATAAGGTGGTGTTATTTCTAAGAAGCATTTTAATTCACTTCTCATCTCGACAACTTTTCCCAAATCGCCTTAATATCCTAAGTCCATAAAGGCACCAATAACCTTCAACAACAATTACTTAACTTTAAAAATGAAAGTAATCTGTTTATTTTCAACAGCCTAAAAGGCTATATAAGAACTAAACAATTATCAATCTTCTTTTCTAGTTTCATATATATGAATTTAGAAAGGCCAAAAACATGAAGTACTATCTTTTGGCTCAGTACCTAAAATAAACGCTAGCGGTGTCTTGTCTTTACAGCGGTCTGCCGCGATTTCAAACTTACTATCTAAGACATTGTAGCGAGCGGCACCGTTAGGCAAAGTATCAGGTAAAGACCTCGAGTTTACATTTTTGGTGAAATCCACCCACACTTTTAATGCGCCGCTACTACCAGTAATGCTTAACGGTACGTTATTATCATCACCAAGCCATACCGTAGACGAATAATCACCAGTGATTCCGACAAACCAACTGTCTTTTTGCTGGTTTGTTGTTCCCGTTTTAGCCGCAAAATTTAGATCTGGAAAAGCAGCTTGAGCCGCCTTAGCTGTACCGATTTTTGGTGTTTTTGTCATACCATCCAAGGTCACAGCAAGTAAGGCATCAGTAAAAGGCACATCATTATGCTGATCAAATCGCTTCATGAGCTGATCCTTCTGATCCATAACAGCAAGCACGACCCCCAACTCACTACTCTTTCCTTGAGAGGCAATAGGTTGATATAGACGAGATACTTCAAAGGGAGATAATTCTAGTGCTCCCAGAGCCATCGCTGGATGCATAGTAAAAGGTCGTTTTACACCCAACTGTCGCAAGGTATCACCCACTCGATCAAAACCGATTTGCTGTGCTAATGAAACAGTCGCTAGGTTATAGGATTTCGCCATCGCCTCATAAAGATGTACGACACCATGAGTTCTTCTATCGTAGTTCTCAGGTTCCCAAACCTGACCACCTATGTTAAAGCGCAGTTTTTTATCTTCAATTTCAGTCCACCATGTATAGCGTCCAGTTGCTAACGCAGATAAATAAAGCGGTGGTTTCACCAATGAACCGATAGGCCTAACCGCCCCTAACGCTCGATTAAAACCAGTATAATGCTGTCCACTAGAACCAACCACGGCACGTACTTGCCCATTCAGCCTATCCGTAACAACCATAGCGCCTTGCAGACCATTTAATTTAGGATCACGCTTTTCCAATGCTGCCACTTGACGCTGCATCGCTAAACTTGCCGCTCGCTGTGCTCGTATGTCGACCCCAGTATAAATGCGTAAGTTTTTCGTCGCTAAAGTAGTTTCATCAAAATCTCGCGACAATTGCATAGCAACCAAATCTAAATAATCGCCAAACACTGAGCGTTCTTTTTGCTTATCAGCAAGTCGGATAGGTTGCTTTATAAGGCTATTGTAATCAACATCAGATAAACGGCCTTGGTTTTTCAATATAGCCAGTACGGTATTACGGCGATCTTTTGCACGATTTGGAGATCGCTCAGGATTGTAAAGAGATGGGCCTTTAACCATACCAACTAACAGAGCAAATTCATCGATATTTAGTTCATTCAACGGGCGACCAAAAAAATGCTGGCTAGCCGCAGCAAAACCATGCAAGGCACTGCTGCCCAACTGAGCTAAATACACTTCGTTCATGTAAGCCGTGATAATGGCCTCTTTCGAATAATGGTACTCAAGCAGTAAGCTCATCACCACTTCAGTCAGCTTTCGCGTGTAAGTTCGCTCAGAACTCAAATACATATTCTTCACAAGCTGCTGAGTTAAGGTAGAGCCACCTTGGCGTCGTGAGCCATGAGTTAAGTTAACTAGCGCAGCTCGCGCAATACCAGTCGGAGAAATTCCCCAATGCTGATAAAAATCCTGATCCTCTACCGCAATCAAAATATCAATCAGGGGCTTAGGAATATCATCATATGTTAAAATTTGACGGCTTTCTGTATTACCGCCATACAAGAAGCCAATACGCTGAGGCTCTATCCTTGCCTCGTCTATTTCATCACCATTCAATGCTTGAATAACTAAGCGACCATCTTGGAACGAAAAAATACGCCTTTCACTTTCATGAAATCCCAAATGATCAACATAGGAACGCAAATGTGCACTGACTTTCGTTTGACTACGAGCAGCCCAGCCAACGTTTTGACTATTTCGACCAAATCGGTAACCAGTTTCTTCCAATAAACTTTCGAGGTCTTGCTTTTTCCAAGGTGCTCCACTTGATAATATAACAGGTGCACTGTAGACCTCTGAAGGCACTTGCCATTTCTGCCCTTCAAAACGGCTAACAACTTGCCCATTTAGCCACCATACCCAACCAGCGAAAGGAATACTTCCTATCAAAGCAATAATTACCCCCCATTTAAAAAGGGCACAGAACAGCCTCTTCAAAAAGGAAGATTGTGATGTTTTTTTCTTTTGAGTCGGGGACTTACGTGAAGATTTTGCCGGAGTTTTTTTAGTCATAGCGGGTAAGTATAGGGAGCTTGCCGAAAGCAAGCAACGACCTAAAATCAACTAACTCAATTCTTGCATATTGACTCATCGCTCATAGCGCTTTAGAGTCTTTGCTCACGGAAAGTTTATTTAACTGACATTTTGCTGAACTTTATTCACTTAGTCAGCGGTAGAATTGAAAGAAAACACCACTAAAATGTGAGGATTTTTGTTCTCACTCTAGTTCGCATGATTATGGAAAGCGTCAATTCTACTGAAGTAAACAACATTCATTATAAAAAAGTGCGGTAATCACGTGTTTAATAAATACCTTATCCCTGATGCGCAAAACCTTCCTGAAGGCAAAGCATTAAACATAACAGTAGAAAAATATAACTTTTTAGTAACTAAGCAACAAGGTCAAATTCTTGCTTATGAAAACTTATGCCCTCATCAAAAAAAGCAACTTAATTGGTCTTCTGATCCTGCGTTAGATGAGGAAGGTGATTATTTAAAATGTCATCATCATGGCGCTCTTTTCTCTCCACTAGACGGTACATGTATTACCGGCCCATGCCAGGGAAGCCACCTCAAAAAAGCGACAGTCGGTATAGAGCAGGGCAACTGTTACTTGTTATTCGCCTAGCTAGATTCCCTACCTTATAAAGGTTAAACAAGACGCTTTTAGTAGCTAACAGCCTATGTTTACAAGCTAGGCTTAGCGTCTTGTTTTCTAGCTTTTATGGCTTTACTTAAGTAGTTTTCTGTTAATAAATTTCATTTATCTACTATTGAAAATCCCTATCAGCACAAAGCAACACCATTCCCTATCCGCAACCTAGAACTAGAAAAGGACGAAAGCTCTGTCTTAGTCCAAATCAAGCTCGCTGAAGCTCTCTCCTAAACACCAACTAACCTTAAACAAACTTATGCAGGCTTAGCCCAAAAAGCAGCTAATTTGGGTTTAATAACAAGAGACATCAGCACGGAAATAGCCAATCCAGCAGGTAAGGCTGAAACAAACGTCACAAGCCAAAAATCAATAAAATCTTTTAGCACCATAAAGCCGTGTAGATTCATGGTTGTCACAACGGCCATGATAGATTCCATCAATACCGCCATAATAAGTCCAAACACAATATTTTTCTTCACAGACGACAAACGTGGAAAAACTAAATTAACAAGGCGATTAATCATAAAGGCAATGACACCGCCAATTGGCGCAATACATAAAACACATAGAGCAAAAGAGGAAAGCCAAGCCCCCATAAAGCCATCAGTAAAACCAATATTCTTCCAAGTCATTAGTAGGGTTAAAGAACCTCCTATAGCAATAACAAAACTAACGATAATAGCAATTTTTTGAACTTTCTTTGACATAGATCTGCTCGCAGTGAATGATAAGGTTAATACGGTAAATTAAATTGACAAAGTCAACTATATTAAATTATGTTGACATAGTCAACTACATTGGAATTTTCTATGCAGCATTACGAGTCAGAACTACAAACTCTTCTCATAAATACAATCGGTGGATTAAAAGCTTCAATGAAAAACATCATGAAAGAAAAAGGATTACCACTCTCTCCTTTATATTTTATGATTCTGAAACATATCCATGAGACAGAGAACTGCACGGCAAATTATCTTGCAGATATAACCGAAAGAGACAAAGGCCAAGTCACTCGATTGGTTCAAGAAGTAGTGAACCAAGAGCTTGTTATTAAGACCCAGAATCCACATGATAAACGTAGTCAGTTTCTTCTATTAACCGAGAAAGGCTTAGGATTTTATCAACAATTAGCAAAAGCAGACAAAGCGGTTCTAAAAGAAATGAGAGCAGATGTTAGTGATGAAGAACTGAAGAAATTCTTAGAAATTGGCGCAAAAATGCTAACAAATTTGCACGCTATTAATGACAAAGTGTAGAAGAGGTTTAAATTAAACCTCTAATGCTAGATCACCTAAAAATATACGCATTACTCTTTCTCGTCTTTTGCCCTCCAACCGCGCTGAAGGCGTATTCAAGCTATCTGCAATATGAAACAACTTGTTATAAAAATGGTCTATAGAATAAAACGTATCATCAGGCTCTCGTATTTCGCAAAACGGGTCATTAAGGGAATATAAAGGACGATTTAGTGCTCCACTTACTTGCATACATCGAGCAATACCGATTGCACCCAATGCATCTAACCGATCAGCATCTTGTACTATTTTAGCTTCAGGAGTTTCTGGCGAGATATTGGCACTAAAACTATGAGCGCGAATAGCATGATGTATCGCACCATAATATTCGCTTGGATAATGAATTGAGGCCAAGAAGTTAATAGCTCTATCTCCTGCCAATGTAGAGGCTAAATGACGCTCTGGATGGTTTTTAGGCAAAGAAACGCAATCATGCAGCCAAGCAGCAGGAACCACAACAGCCAAGTCTGCTCCCTCTTCAATCGCAAGTTGTTTTGCTACTTTTACCACTCGGGAAATATGGTTCAAATCATGAGCAGAATCCGCATGCCCTTGAGCTTGCAAAAATACACTGCAACGGTGTTCAAGTTCGGATAAAAAATCTAATAACATCGTTTTTCCAAGAGAGACAAAATAGCTATGTAAAAATGAAAAGCCTACCCCAGTCCTATAAAACAACACAACGAAAAAAGGCTTTGATTCAAAAAATCAAAGCCTTTGCTTTTCTTAAATACTCGTTATTAGAAAGTATAACCAACACTTGCCATGAAGGTAATAGGATCAATATCAGCGTTAAAGGTTCCTACTGTTGTATGCACATCAGTATTAATATCCATGTACCAGAGAGACGCGTTAGCAAACCAGTTTTCAGCAAAATTGACATCAACACCTACTTGAGCAGCTAGACCAAAAGAATTATCGAGACTCACATCAGTACCAGCCAATGCACCTTTACCTTTTTCATCAAAGAAAATAGTATAATTCAAGCCAGCGCCAATATAAGGACGGATTTTGCTATTTGCCTGACCAAAATAATATTGCGCCATTAAAGAAGGCGGTAAATGCGATACTTCAGCCACTTCACCTAAACCTTTAGTCGATACCTTATGAGTAAAAGGCGAAGCAGCTAGCAACTCAACACCAAACTGATCTGTCAGCATGTAGGTAAGAGTAACGCCAACTTGAGTATCGCTATCAAGCTCCAATTCACCTTTATTCAATACATCATCACTGCTTTCGTTTGGCATCACTACTGCAAGGCCTGCACGAGCAAAAACATCCCCTGCATTATGAGCCAATGCAACTGATGAGCAAAGCGCAGAAACAAGAGCGACAGGAAGTAGAGCTTTCATAATCGATTCCTTTTTTTGATCAATAAAATGTCTGTGACAAAAAAGGTAACAGGATGAAAAATAAAATTATTAATCTAGATCAAGGTTTTGCGGTAACTCAAAGGACAATGTCGACAATACCCTAGGTAGGTCAACAAAAGATCAACTACCTAAATCAAATCACTTTTCACTCAATCTTGCAGATAAAAAGACCCGTCCGATAAAAGATCAGACTGCACACACTAGTAAACCAAAGAAAATAATAAAGTAAACTATTTTACCATTCACCTATAAATCGGTAAACTTTGCGAAAATTTTCATCTGGAATAAACCAATATGCCAATATTAATTGCAGTGACCTTACTTTGGGCTTTTTCGTTTAGCTTGATTGGGGTGTATCTTGCCGGTCAGGTCGACGCCTGGTTCTCTGTTTTAATGCGTGTAACACTTGCAACTGTGGTTTTTTTGCCCTTCTTAAAACTACGTCAGATTGAAGCAAAAATCGCTTTTAAATTAATGGTATGCGGCGCTCTACAGCTTGGCATTATGTATGGGTTTTATTATCAATCCTTCCTATATTTATCCGTTCCTGAGGTTTTACTATTTACAGTTATGACACCACTATATGTCACTCTAATTAATGACATGCTAGATCGCCGTCTTAATATAGGCTTTGCCATTAGTGCAATCTTAGCCATTCTTGGAGCTGTTGCCATTCGCTACCAAGGAGTAGACGAAGGGTTTATTAAAGGATTGTTAATCGTTCAAGGTGCTAACATTTGCTTTGCTTCAGGACAAGTTGGTTATAAACGTATTATTGCAAAGGAACGCCCAGATCTATCACAACGTACGGTATTTGGCTGGTTTTTCCTTGGAGCCTTGGCCGTTGTTATTCCTTGTTTCTTAGCATTAGGAAATCCAGATAAACTACCAACAACAACGCTTCAATGGTCAATTTTGACTTATCTTGGCATAGTTGCTTCTGGCTTAGGTTATTTTGCTTGGAATAAGGGCGCTACAATGGTGGATATTGGCACTCTTGCTGTTGCTAATAACCTTTTAATACCTGCTGGAATTGTCGTCAATGTGATTTTTTGGAACAGAGATGCCGATATTTTACGTCTAGCCATTGGTGGCGGGGTTATATTATTGGCACTTTGGGTAAACGATAAATTCAACCAAAAGTACGCCAAAGCACAAACCGACACTTAACTAAAATACGATGGATCAAAAAAACGCCCAGATTTTCATTGGGCGCTTTTTTAATTTATTAAAGTACATGTGCTATTCAACAAGCCAAACCTGTAAGGCTTTTTTCGCTTCTTTGTCTGCTTTATTGAACCAAAATTGAAACATTTCCAGCTGGATATTAGCAACTGTTGGCTTATACATATCATCTGCTATCCAGATACGCGCATCTTTACGAGTCACTTCGTCGGATTGATTATACCAAAATTGCATCATTTCTAACGCAACGTCTTCTGTCATAATAACAGGAGCAGGTACTGGACCAGAACCAGAACCAGAACCAGAACCAGAGTTAGTATTGCTCGGTGAATTTTTGGCGGTTAGTCGCTCAATTTCTGTAACAAAATCACGGGTGTTCTGAAGTCCAGATTTAGTTTTCAAGCTTTGTTGTTTGTAGTCAACATCTTGACCATTTACGTTATCATAAATCGTAAATTGTGGGTCTTTGGCATTGGCCTCGGCCTGCTTTTGAGTCGATATATAAGGTGCTTTCAGCGTAAAATAGGTATTCTTTTCAAACTGTAAATCCAAAACAATTGGTTCAGATTGATATTTTTGTGTATCACCACCGCTTCGCAACAACTTGTTAAAACGCACAACTATCTGATGCTGACCTTCATCAATATCTACTTTAAAATCATTACCAAAATGACCTGCGCTTTCAAGATCGACATACATGATCTCAAAAGACCGTGGCACTTCAAATGTGGCAGCCATAGCTGGTAAAGTAACAAAACCACACCACAAAGCACCAAACGCAATAAAACGATTTCTTACTTTCATTTAACACTCCTTACAACACATAACAACATAGAGAACAAATCTAGCATATAGTTGTCTTTTATTTGCTTGGTTTACTTTACTTAGAAATCACTTGCTAGATTTTGTCTTTTTTCATCACAAAAAAGAGACAAGACGAAGGCTAAAATTGAAAAATCGAACAAGCATATCGCTATAAAATACAACTAGCGATTGATTAGTATGAATCTTTAATACTCATTATTTGTATCTAAAAAGGACAATGGCACAAGATTATGCCAAATAACACTCAAGTAGACCTAAATCATAAGCTCACTTTAAGAATAATTGAGCTGTCTATTATTACCATTTTTTTTGCTCTGATATTTCGACCTTTAATTGTTGATCTGCCAATTCAATTTACAGTAATCATTTTACTAGACTTAGTAATAGTCACAGCGCTATATGTAATTGTTCGCTTCTATATTCTACCCAAACTAGAGATTATTCTTTCTCTATGTACCGCCGTTATCATCCTTCTTCCCACATTAGCACTCTCGGGAGGAGTCAATAGTCAGGCAGCCTGTATTTTACCCTTATGCCCTATTTTTGCAGCTCTAATTGGGGGTTACCGCGAATCATTAATTATTACGATCATACTTGCCCTAGGCGTCATATTAGCGACCATTTTTAGTCAGCACATTACCGATTTAACAGGGGAGATTCACTCTCAACAAAAATCAATCGATCGAGGTTTTTGGTTAACAATTTCCATTATTTTTAGTGGCGTCTTTGGCCGCTTCTTTTTAAAAAGGTACGCTGAACTTACACAACAGCTGAAAAATGAAAATATCCAAGACCCCTTAACAGGATTATTCAATAGAAGAGGCTTAAACCTTCATTTTAGTACAGAGTTAGACAATGCAAACACGGCTAATTTGCCTTTAAGCCTTATTCTCATTGATATTGACTACTTTAAAAAAATAAACGACATGTATGGTCATGATATTGGTGATGTATGTCTGATAGAAATAGCTAACACCCTCTCACAAGCAATAAGAAAAAACGACATTATTGCCCGATTTGGAGGAGAAGAGTTCATCATTATCTTACCAAACACAGCAAAACATGATGCAGCCGTCATAGCGGATAAATTGAAAACGACAATAGAAAAACAAAAATTCAGTAAATTTAGCCTTGCACTCACGATCACACAAGGACTAACTGAGCGCCATCAAGATAATGATAACGCTCTAAAAATGATAAAACGCGCAGACAAAGCACTCTACAGAGGTAAAGATAAAGGACGTAATTGTGTAGAACTATCTGAGTAAACTATCCCTTATAAATGTCAGGCTGCCATTTTTGCATAAAGGTTGATGGTGAACTTAATGGTGTATAGCCAAACTGTTGATACAAGCTATGCGCATCTCGGGTTGCCAACAAGATTCTTCGTAATCCCTGTAGCGATGGGTGGTCATGGACTTCTTGCATGAGCCATTTTGACAACCCTTTACCACGATGAGCTTCATCAATAAAAACATCGGCCAAGTACGCAAAAGTTGCCTGATCCGTTATCATTCGAGCAAAACCAACTTGCTTACCTTCAGACGAAAACACACCAAAGCACAACGAATTATCTAAGGCCTTTTTAAACGTTTCTTTAGGGATGCCTTCCGCCCAATAAGTGCTTGATATATAAGTATGAATGGCATCAAAATCCATTTCTTCACGATGACTACTAACTCGATAACCTGAAACCATCTCCACCTCCAATATTGTCTTAAGTATTATTTAATCTCTCTTGCGCCACCGACTGTATTTAGAATGTACCCCCCGCGTAAAAGCCGACGAATATTCTTCAAGAATATCGACACCATATAATATAGCGACTACGATAAAAGACAGCTTTATCGCCACATAAGAGCCAATAATAGCAATGCACACACCGATTGCGGCCAGAGTCCAAATCGTCGCAGCCGAGGTAACACCAATAACCGCACCATCTTTAGACAACATAACTCCAGCCCCCAGAAAGCCAATCCCCGTAATCACCTGACCTATGATTCGCGATGGATCTGTAGTCTCAGCAGCAACAAACATCGACGATGCAATAAACACATAAGTCCCCAATACGATTAACGCTGAGGTTCTGATTCCTACGGGCTTACCTCTCAGTTGTCGCTCTAAGCCAACAATAACGCCACAAAAAATAGCAGTAGCAATCGAGCTCCAATTATAGGGAGCAACGGAAAATAACGATTCTAAATTCATATAATCTTTCTTAGGACAAACGCCATAACTAGAAGAATACAAGGAACGATAGCTCTCTTATAATGTACTGAATTTTTGACGTTAATACAGTTATTAATCAGGCATCAGATTAAAAATAAATAGAAAGGAGAAATATCAAGACTGGTACAAGAAGAGAGTATAAAGATAAAAAGCCTGTCATCAATTTTTGTGGCAGGCTTAAAAAACAGCTAAATATCAAAATCTAACAAAGCTGAGCTGAGACCCTTACCATGTATATCGAGAGCCAAAGAGCGAGTAACACCACCACCTAACGCTTCATACATAACAAAATTTAATGCACCGATAGCCGGTAGTTCGTAGCGCACAACTTCACCAGAGACAATATCACCAAACCAATTTTGTACTTTCTCTGCCGTCACAGCGTCTTTAATCAGCACATAATCATTAATGTCATAAACAATAAGAGAGATGTTTGAGATATTGCCCTTATCACCTGTACGGGAATGAGCGATGTCACGTAATTTCATTGCTTAACCCTCTAAAATTGTAATCATAGCGTGAACCTGAGATCGGGGAATCAAACTAGAATCCATAGCTAGTACTTCTTTCGCAGACTTCATAACACCACCGCCACCCGCAGGTCCATTGGTGTATAAAGTTTCAACTTCATTACCTACCGATATAGCTTCTTCTAATGTTGAGCAACGAACCGCTACACGAGCACGAATTTCATAAGGTTCATTTTGAGCTGATCTTGTTTCACCATGTAATGCATTCACGCCAATTAAATCATAGCGAGCTTCAACAGGCTCAAAGCCACAAATAGCAAAACGCTCTTTTACAATATCAAGCGCTAGTTGACCTCTAGCTACCGCATTTGGTCCTGCATACGAAATTTCACCTTCGCCAATAAAACCATCGTTATACCCTACAGACACCTTTAATGTATCTGTTCGAGGCAAACCACTTGCGTCTTTTACAGCAACACGATTCTCAGCTTCTTGTTGAAAAGTGACATTTGAGAAATCTGCAACAACATCAGGAGTAAAATACTGATCAGGTCGGTGGATTTCATACAACAGCTGCTCTTTGCAAGTGGCTTCACAAACCACACCACCAGAACCTTCGACTTTTGTGATAATCGCATCACCAGACTCCTCAACCTCAGCAAGAGGAAAACCAAGACGAGCCAAATTCATCACATCCTTAACACCAGGATCAGCAAAATACCCGCCAGTTATTTGGCCTGCACACTCAAGCAAATGACCTATGCACGTACCTTTTCCCAATTTCCTCCAATCATCTCGGGACCAACCAAACTCATGCACCATAGGAGCAAGAAACAAAGAAGGGTCAGCAACTCGACCTGCAATCACCATATTGGCTCCGCTTTCCAATGCTTCAACTAAGCCTTCAATCCCCATATAAGCATTAGCCGATAAGATATCTTTGCCACTGTGAGATAAAGCAACACCCGCCTCTATCAGCTTTAAATCCAATCTCTTCAGTTCAGGCAACACATCGTCACCAGTGACCACCGCCACTTTAAATGACTTTAAGCCCAACTCCTTAGCAACACTCATTACCACATGTCCAGCTGCAATAGGATTAGCAGCGCCCATATTAGTAATAATCCGCACCTCGTTCTTATAACAGCTTGGCAGTACTGCTCTCATTCGAGCTTCTAACAATTCGTTGTAACCTTTGCTCGCGTTCTGCTTTTTTTGCTTTTGACCTATGGCGATGGTTCGCTCAGCAAGACATTCAAATACTAAATAATCTAATTGACCTTTTTGAGCCAACTCTACCGCTGGCTCTATTCGATCACCTGCGTAACCTGCACCAGAACCAATTCTGATTTTTTTCATGCTCTTATTTGATCCAATAAATTATTAGAAAAGCGCCAGTATAAGTGCACTACAGAAGGGAAATATCACCAAATAATAATGATAAATCCCCTTCGGCTTAAATACTTAATGCACCCGTAATCACAGCAACTAAAGTCATCACCATAGTCACTAAAAACGCTAATGGAATGGTCTTCTTTTGGTGATCAGCAAGATCAACACCCGCTAACCCAACTAATAAGAAAGTTGATGCAGTCAAAGGACTCACTGGAAAACCCGTTGTCATTTGACCGAGTAAAGCACCGCGAGCTACTTCAATACCACTTGCTCCTAAAGCTTCAGCCGCATGCGCTAAAACAGGCAACACTCCGAAGTAATATGAATCAGGGTCAAACAACAAACTTGCAGGCATAGATGTAATAGCAGTCAAAAGAGGAAAATGTGCACCTAGACTTTCTGGAACAATACCCACCAGTGAAGTTGCCAATGCTTTAATCATGCCTGATCCCTTGAGGATGCCAGTAAACACGCCCGCGGCAAAAATAATTGAAATCATCAAAATAGCTGCGTGACCATGGGCCGTAATACGAGCTTGTTGTAACTTTACATTCGGGTAATTCACCAACAAGGCAATAGGTAAAGCAATAACAAATACAGCCGGTAAAGGCACACTTTTCGTAACCAGTGCCGTCAAAGCACCTACTGTAAGTAATAAATTAAACAGAAATAACTTAGGACGTTTTAGGTTAGCTTTGTCCTCATCTTCGCTATCATCAATACCAACAAACGATGAACCACTCCCCAACGTGCCGGCATTTGTCAAACGCACTTTTTCTTTTTTACCCAACCAAAAAGACACAGCAAGAACAGTTAATACCCCTGCTCCAAGCGCAGGAATAATTGGGTTGAATAGCTCAGAGATATCGATACCTAATGAAGAAGAAGCTCGTAATGTTGGGCCACCCCAAGGCACAATATTCATCGTGCCAGCCCCTAATGCAGCAATACAGGCAAGCACTTTACGATCCATTCCTAATCGATCATAAATAGGTATCATGGCAGGAATACAAACTAAAAAAGTAGATGCACCAGAACCATCCAAATGCGCTAACATAGCAATCAGCGCAGTACCAACCGCGATTTTGATTGGATCTTGTCCGCCAAATTTAATGATCCCTTTAATCATTGGATCAAACATCCCAGCATCATTCATCACAGAAAAATACAAAATAGCGAATGTCAGCATAATTCCGGTAGGTGCCACGCTTTTCAGCCCGTCTAAAATATAACCACCTAATTCAGAACTTAAACCCGCCAATAATCCAAACACGATAGGAACCAAAACTAAGGCCACAACGACCGACATACGTTTGGTCATGATAAGCGTCAATAACACCGCTATGGTGCAGAAACCCCAGAATGCCAACATTGAGCAACTCCTTATTATTATATTTGAAGCAATGTGACTGCTTTCAAAGATGAAAGCGAACATAATCAGGCTTTATTTCTACCATTAAACAAGTAAAAGACTCCAATCGAAAAAACAAATGAGCTTAATGGATATTCAAATTAAAAAAACAAAAACATATTTAAAAATCAAATAGGTATATATTAAATTCAAATAAAATTAAAAAATATTACACCGTCACATCGCCATAATTTGACGCTTACAACTTAGATGGTTAGTATCGTTTTGAATAAAAATGATTTAATGAGAATCAACCTAAACGCATAAAAAAGAAAAATAATGAATTTATCTATAAAACAGTTACGTGCATTTTTAGCGCTAAGTGACCATGATAGCTTTACTCAAGCGGCCAAGCGCTTTAATCTTTCACAGCCAGCTTTTAGTACCTTAATTGCCAGTCTTGAAGATGAAATCGGTTACCGTTTATTTGATAGAGATACACGTAAGGTTGAGTTAAACGCTAATGGTATTCATTTTATCGAAATCGCACGCCGCCTCATCTTAGATTACGATGAAGCCATCAATGAAATTGAAGCTCGAGCTTCAGGAAAAGATGGCACACTAACATTGAGCGTACTACCATCGCTCGCGGTAGAATGGCTACCTGAAATACTAGCCCAATACAGCACGATGCACCCACAGACCCAAATAAAATTAAATGATACTCAATGGAATCAATGCCTCAAATCCATTGTAAATAGCCAAGCAGATTTGGCGCTCACTGCCAGCCAACCCGCTACTAATATTTTTGATTCCCGCTACCTATTCTCGGATAAATTTTATTTACTATGTCACGTCAATCACCCTCTGGCACAAAACAAAAAAGTGAAACTCAACGATCTTTACAAATATCCATTTATTGGCTTTAGTCAACGTACAAGCATCCGCCAATACACAGACAAGCTATTTGAAAGCCAAGGAAAACAAATTAAGTACTCTTTAGAAGTGCAACAACTCACGACCATGATGGGGCTTATTTCTGCTAACTATGGTATTGGCATTACCAGCGGTTTAACGTTATTTCAATTTAAGCATCAAAATATTGCTATTGTGCCTTTTGAAGATGTCGATTTAGAAAGGGAGATTTATTTAGTGAGCTTGAAAAACAGAGCCCAACCTAGTCATGTAAAACTGTTTTCAGATTTTATTATAAATGAGGCCAAAAAATTCAACTCAAAAATAAAAACCATACAAGAATAGTTGTTTACGAAATATCAATAAAAAGGAATACCTTTTGGCATTCCTTTTTTAAAAGAATATTTAAATGGGAAAAGTAGTTACTTACCCATTAAATCCGCTTTAATAATATAGAGTCGATTCGAATCAATAGTGTTTTTATCAAGGTGCTTTTGTTCTAGTTTGCCTTTGGTCGACCAAGTAGCAAAATCATCATCGTTCAGCACACCAAGATGATGTCCATCAATCACCCACAAACCTTCCATTTTATCGTGCGGATAAGCAACGGCTTTCACCATATCTACCACTAATGTTTTGTTAACTGGTTTAATTCCCTTTTCTGCTAACGCTTCCCAGCCATTTTTAATAGTGAACTGCTCTAACGTTAAGCCATCAATCATTAACCCATGGCTCTCATCACGAGTAATAGAAGAGGACAAAGCGACATTAGAAAGCGACGTTCCTGTGCTTAAGTCAATACGATAAATATGCTTTTGAGCATTCGGCTTAGCTTTCGATTCACCATCTGGACCTCCGAAAAGAAAAGCACCATCTCGCTCGATAACCAAAAACTTATTAGCTGTTAAAGTAGATATTTCAGAATTAGAGTTTTCATTTTGTTCTTGGCGATACAAATACTGTTCAGTTTTACCTGTGATTAAATTCACTGTCACAATACGAGTCAAATCCGATTTTTGTGCAGCTTTATCAGGGTTCTGCAGCGTCGATTGCATCATACCTACTAAGGTAGTTTCATCTGGTGTGATGGCTAAACCTTCCATACCTCGGTTAGCACGACGATGCTGAAATACGGCAGGCAGGTGATAAATATCACGGCTGTCATCTTTAAAGGCATTAATACGACCAATCTCAACACCATTACTGTCAAAGTGGACAATATGTGGACCATATTCATCACTCACCCAAAAAGTTCCGTCTTTCAGAGCGACTAAACCTTCACCATCTAAACCGTAATCGTCTAATTTAATTGCGTTGGTTGCTTTGTCATAAGGCTTATTATCATTCATTAAAACAGGTTGACCATTTGAATGATAAGGCGTTTCCCCTGTACCACCTAACGCCGACGTATTCGGCAAACCGGAAATCAAACTACCTTCTGGGCGTTTCAGTAAAATACTTTTTACCATCGAAACCTTGCCATCAGCAGAAACTTCAAACAAACCGATACGTGGAGTATAAGACGCCACAGGGAAGCTCTTACCTTTACCATATTCACCACTATAATCAGCATTCGGCCCACGGTCAGTTAGAGCATAAAACTGGTTAGCTTGATTAGGGTTCGCTGTCATGGCAGAACCAAAACCACCATTACGAATTTCAAATGGCTGATTCGTTTTACTATCAATCAGATCATCACGCAATACGGAATACGGTAACTCACTACCTTGCTTTGGGAAGTTATCTACAAAACTAGACGTCGGTGCCGTTACTAAATTATTCGCGCAACCCGATAAAACACCAACAGAAACCAAACTTGCCAACCAGACCTTACTTGTCATTTTTTTACCCCTTTAGTGAAATTACACATCAGTGCATTTTATGATTCTCACTTAAAGATAAAGACTTGCCATGACGGTTTGATGAATAGGCATAAAAAAGCCCGAGCATTGGCTATCAATGACTCGGGCTGAGGTTACTATTTTTGATATAGCTTAATACGGCTTATTGACTCAATGCTCCTGTCGGACCACCACCACGATGATCTCCTCCAGTGTAGATATCATCGTCTTCGTTGACTGCATTTTTACCAGCATCCCCCTTTTTAGCAGGTTCAACTTTAGCGGCACTGGCAGATCCAGTCAGTGAACCTGTAGGACCACCACCACGATGATCACCACCGTGATAACCATTATTCGAAAATAACGAGCATGCTGTTAAATTCATCAAAACTATGGCAATGACCAACAGTTTTATCCTTTGATTTACTACTTTCACACAGATACTCCGTTAAATATCACTGGCTCATGTAAAGTAACCTAGGAGCAAAAGACAAATTTGGTCCATTCTATTCAAAATCTTCAAAAGCCTAAGATTTGCTATCAAACTTTGAATTTATCGCTCACCTCTTTAATCACATGAGCCTGATCTTCTAACAAAGCCATTTGTTCCGCTGTATGAGAAGAATCCTCACCAATGTTTTTAGCAAGTTCGGCAATACCAACAACGTTTTTAGCAATATCACTAGCTACCTGAGATTGTTGGTAGGCTGCGGTAGAAACCTGAACATTCATTTGTGTCAAATTTCTAATTGATTGGCTGCTAGAATGAATAATCTCATTAATTTTTGCCATTGCCTCAACAACTGCTTCTCGTCGTTTAAGGGATTCGCTCATTTCCTCTGTCGCCTTTATAGCACTAAGTTGGAGCTTATCAAGTATGTCTTTAATCTCTATCGTACTTTGTTGACTACGTTGAGCCAGCCCTCTCACTTCATCTGCTACTACAGCAAAACCTCGCCCTTGCTCACCTGCTCTGGCAGCTTCAATGGCGGCATTCAAAGCCAAAAGATTTGTCTGTTCCGAAATGCCTTGAATAACCCCAAGCACCAAATTAATTTCATCAACGTTCGCACCCAAAACCCCAATTGATTGCTCAACCGTATTCAATACCAAGCTTAATTCTTCAAGCTGATTACTTGATAGCTGAACCTGCAGCAAAACCTGCTGAATTTCTTTCTCGGTGCTTTCAGCCGACAAACGCGTAGACTCAGCATTTCCAGCAATCTCATTAGAGTTTGCTTTCATTTCTTCAATCGCACTAGCTACTAAATTAGTTTCATTGATTTGACGATCAGATACTTTAGTCAATTTTTTCCTCTGTTCATTAGACTTAACCGAAATACCAATCAATGCACTACTTGAACGTTTTAGGTGACTGATATCAACCGACATTGTTGCTAAAAAAGTATTAAAATCAGAAGAAATTTGATTCAAAATATCAATTGAACTTGAAGGCAATTTTCTAGTTAAATCGCCCTCTCCGTTAGCTAATTGCTTAACTGCAATACTTAGGGTATCTAGCGGACCTAACACTGTTCGCGAAGACAATAAAACCATCCCGGCAAGCATAGCAAAAACACCTGCTAAAATAGCGAAAGCAACAAACAAACTGTCGCGCTGAATCATGCCCATCGAGTGATTTATTTCTGAAGTAATCTTATCTGCACTATCAATATAGAACCCAGTACCAATGACGACATCCCATTTTTTAATATAAACAGCGTAACCATATTTTTTAATAGCCTCTTTTTCACCAGGCTTCGGCCAATAAAACTCACTAAAGCCATTTCCTATAGTTGCTGTGTCAATAATATCTTTGATAATAAAATTGCCATACTGGTCTTTTAAATCAATAACATTGACCAATTGAGCACCAGCACCATGCATCAACCTCATACCTTTAGTGTCATAGGCATATAAGTAACCATCCCCACCATCAAATTTATAGGTTTTTAACAGAGCCAACGCACCTTCAAGCCCTTCCGTTCCCGGTTTATTTATTTCAGGCTGAATAAGACTGATAGAAGAATCAATGACTGTTACTAATCGTTTTTTTTCAGTTTCAATCGTAGCATCTCGTACAAGACTAGAAATACCATCATTCACGCTATCTAACGTATGAATTTGAGTGACAGCACTGATAATGGCAATTAATAAAAATGGGACAAACGCTAGAAAATAGATTCTTAGTTTAAGGGAGGAGAGCATAGAGAACGATCCTTATGTGAATGGTAAAGCCACAACCTGTAGCCATTTATTGCGAGCAATTTAAAACAATATTTCGTTTTTATCTAGCGCCTAAGAAAAAAACTATAGAATTTAATAGTAAAATAACTCACAAAAAAAATGATATGAATAAAAAGCTAAGGAAGTAGAGCTACTGACCTTTAGGATCAATTAACTAGTAAACATCATCGCGATTGTATAAATAATTCGATTTAAGCCAGTCTAAAAAATCTTTCCCATCCGTACTTTGTTAACTATGGACTCTAAGTCTTCAAACAAAAAAGGTTTACTTAAAAAAGTGTTCATTCCTGATTCAAGACATTTCCGTTTTACACTCTCCTCTACATGAGCAGTCAGAGCAATTATCGGTGTTTGATTAAAGCCTTTATCTTTCTCAATCTGTCTAATAGCAACTGTGGCTAAAAAACCATCCATTTCAGGCATATTACAATCCATAAAAATAATATCGTAACGCTGGGAGCTATTAAATTTCTCCAGCGCCATTACACCTGTTTCAGCCAAATCTACAGAACATCCCAACTTTAAGAAAAATTGCTCGCAGATCATTTGATTTACTTTATTATCTTCGGCCAACAAAATATGCAGTGGCCGTTGCACATCACTTATTTCGAATTTATCTGTAGACTCTAATAAAGGTTGATTCAACACATCTTCACTAGGAAGTATGAATGGCAGAGTTACGGTGAACACACTTCCTTTACCAACGATGCTCTCAACCGACATAGTCCCACCCATGAGGTCCACTAAACGTTTAGTAATGCTTAACCCCAACCCAGTACCTCGGATATTGGGATTAAAATGACTAACCTGATAAAACTGTTCAAAAATTTTCTGCTGGTTTTCAGGAGATATACCAATACCTGAGTCCCTAATGGCAAAAGATAAAATGATAGTGTTTTTTTCATCACTTTCCTTACAAGAAACCTCAATAGATATTTCACCTTCATCAGTAAATTTAAACGCATTCCCAACAAGGTTATAGAGGATTTGATGAAGCCGATAAGGGTCACCTCGTACTAATTCTGGAATATCATCGATAGCACAAGTTAGCTTTATTGGCTTTTTATCAAACTGAGGGGAAAGTAATAACATCACTTCATTGATGACATTGCGTGAACTAAATGGAATTTTCTCTAATTCCAACTGTTCTGCATTAATCTTGGAGTAATCTAGAATATTATTAATAATGTGCATCAATGTTCGGCCAGCATTATTGATTACTGTAACTTGCTGTTGTTGCTGCTCATTAAGGTCGCTCATAGACAGCAATTGGGCCATCCCCAATACCCCATTCATTGGTGTGCGTATTTCATGTGTCATTGCCGCTAAAAAATCGGCTTTTGCTTGCCCTGCACGCTCGGCTTCAACCTTCGCTTTTTCTAGCTCTTCCGCCTGTTCTGAAAGTTTAAAATTATCATTAAGTGCCTGCCAGTAAACATGATTTTGCTGTTTTCCAGTCATAAAAATAAACAGACCATAACCAACAATTAAAGCCGCAACAATCAAGTTACCTGGCTCGTTTAGCAGCAACCCAGCCGCTAAAGCAAAAGGAAAACAAATTAATACGAAATAACTGCGCATTATTTTATACGAAGGCGCTAATACAGTGACACCTCCTATACTAATACCAGCTGCGGCCATAACATTTACTGTCACGGCTAAATCGATAGTCGGGTTAACGTAAAAAAGCCAAGCAGAACCACTTACCCACACAATAGCGGATGAATTGTAGATAAAAGCATAACGAAAAAAGTACGAAGAGATATCAATATCATGAGCGGAAGAGACTTTAAAAAACAAAACCAGACGATATATTTGCGACAGCAAAAAGCAGCCAGAAAAAAACGCAATAATATCTAGGTGTTCACGAGCTGCCGAAGAGCTAAAAACAGAGGCCCAAAATGCTAGTAAATAAAATGCCCCGCCATATCGAGAGCGTCTAGCTAAATCCTTTAAGCTAATACCATTGAGTTGTTGATCACCCAACGTAAAACGTGAATTATTCAATAACGTTCTCAGATTAAATGCCCATTAATAGTTTAAGGTGCATCAGCTTCCATAGACTGATTTATCCATAATAGTGCATTTAAGTACTATTGAAAACCAAACAAAAAAAGGCCAGCAGGGGGAAAACTGCTGGCCTTATCAATACAAACGGATTGTTATTTAACTAATCAAACCGCGAATTGATTCATGGTGTTATCTTTACCTGACGCCTTCAGCGCCTGCTCACCTGAGAAGTACTCTTTGTGATCATCACCAATATTAGAACCAGACATGTCTTGGTGTTTCACACAGGCTAAACCTTGGCGAATTTCTTTACGCTGTACTTCTCTCACGTAGCCCAACATGCCAAGTTCACCGAAGTAGTCTTTCGCTAAATTGTCCGTAGACAAGGCAGCTGTATGGTACGTCGGCAAGGTAATCAGATGGTGAAAAATCCCAGCTTGTGCCGCTGCATCTTTTTGGAAGCAACGAATACGTTCATCCGCTTCGTCTGCCAACACACTACCATCGTAATCTTGTGACATCAGTTTCTCACGTTGGTATTGGCTCACATCTTTACCTTCAGCCAACCAAGCATCAAACACTTGCTGACGGAAGTTCAACGTCCAGTTAAAAGATGGACTGTTGTTGTAAACCAATTTCGCGTTTGGCATAACGTCACGAATACGATTCACAATGGCAGCAATTTGACCGATGTGTGGTTTTTCGGTTTCGATCCACAATAGATCCGCGCCATTTTGCAAAGACGTAATACAATCCAGCACCACACGATCTTCACCTGTATTCGGCTTAAAGCGCACCAAACCATTGGCTAAACGAGTTGGCTTAATCAAACGCTCACCCAGTTTGATCGCCATATCACCAGACTTCATTTGCTCCAGTGACGTCACTTCTTCGCCATCAATAAAGGCATTGTATTGTTCCGCCAAGTCGCCAGCCGTTTGTGATACTGGGATCTTTTGCGTTAAACCCGCACCCAAAGAATCTGTACGCGCTACGATCACACCATCATCTACACCCAATTCTAAAAAGGCGTAACGTACAGCATTAATTTTCGCTAGGAAGTCTTCATGCGGCACGGTTACCTTGCCATCTTGGTGACCACATTGCTTAGCATCAGACACTTGGTTTTCAATCTGGATACAGCAAGCGCCCGCTTCGATCATTTTCTTCGCTAGCAAATAGGTCGCTTCTTCGTTACCAAAGCCAGCATCAATATCAGCAATAATTGGCACAATATGAGTTTCAAAATTATCGATTTTTTGCTGTGTCGCTTGCTCGCGAACTTGATCGCCCGCTTCTCTCGCTTCGTCCATCTCTTTGAATAAATGCTGTAACTCACGGGCATCTGCTTGTTTCAAAAAGGTGTATAGCTCTTCGATCAAAGCTGGCACCGAAGTTTTTTCATGCATAGATTGATCTGGCAATGGACCAAATTCAGAGCGCATCGCCGCGACCATCCAGCCTGACAAGTATAAGTAACGACTACGCGTGGTGCCAAAATGCTTCTTAATAGAAATCATTTTTTGTTGGCCGATAAAACCATGCCAGCAACCTAAAGACTGAGTGTAATTTGCAGGGTCTTTGTCGTAGCTCGCCATGTCTTCACGCATGATCTTAGCTGTGTATTTCGCGATATCTAACCCCGTATTGAAACGGTTTTGCAATTGCATTCTAACCACAGATTCTGGATTCATCGCCGCCCAAGTTGGACCTTGTGAGTGAATCGTTTGGCTAGCTAGTTGCGTTTTATTCTTGTAAGTATGCATAGTATTTCTCGCTCTTTAGTTGTTTAAGATAAATTCATTAATAAAAAATCAATTCGCTGCTTTCGCTTTAACTCGGTATGCGTGTAGCAAAGGTTCGGTATAACCATTTGCCTGAATCACGCCTTTAAAAATCAAATCCTGCGCCGCTTTATAGGCGTAACTGGTTAATAAGTTTGACGACATAGGTTGGTAACCTTCTGTGGTTTTATTCTGTTCATCTACCACCAGCGCCATACGCTGCATCACGTCATCAATCTGTTCTTTATCGCAAAGTCCATGCAGTAACCAGTTAGCCAAATGCTGGCTGGAAATTCGCAAAGTGGCACGATCTTCCATCAAGCCCACATTGTTAATATCTGGCACTTTCGAACAACCAACGCCCGCTTCAACCCAGCGCACTACATAACCCAGCAAACCCTGAACATTGTTTTCGATTTCTCGCTCAATCACTTGGTCCGACAAGGTCAAATTGCTTGGAATTGTCGGGATGGTAAGTAAATCCGTTAGGCTCGCTTGCGGACGGCGTTTAATACGTTCTTGTACTTCAAACACATTCACTTGGTGATAATGCAAAGCATGCAATGTCGCCGCCGTTGGCGAAGGCACCCAAGCCGTATTTGCGCCGGCTTTTGGATGCGCAATTTTGGCTGTCATCATCGCCGCCATTTCATCCGGCATCGCCCACATTCCCTTGCCAATTTGTGCTTTGCCCTGTAAACCACATTGCAAACCTATGTCTACGTTGCGGTTTTCGTAGGCTTGAATCCAAGGCTGAGTTTTAATCTGATCTTTTGGCAAAAATGGCCCTGCTTGCATACTGGTGTGAATCTCATCGCCAGTACGATCTAGAAAGCCAGTATTGATAAAGAACACTCGTGATTTCGCCTGACGAATGCACTCTTTCAGGTTCAAGGTAGTACGACGTTCTTCGTCCATAATGCCAATCTTGATGGTGTTTTCTGGCAAACCAAGCATCTGTTCTACTCGACTAAATAACTCACAGCTAAACGCCACTTCTTCTGGTCCGTGCATCTTTGGCTTGACGATATAAATGCTGCCAGTGCGACTATTACGCATTCGGTTTCGAGTCATACCTTCTGAGCGTTGCAAATCCAGCGCGCCAATCAAGGTTGTCACTACCGCATCCATGATGCCTTCCGGTACAAAGTTACCTAGCTCGTCTTGCATCAAGTCACATTCCATCAAGTGACCCACGTTGCGTACCAACAATAAAGAACGACCATGTAGACGGTATTCCTGATTATCCAAATCCGTAAAAATACGGTCAGGGTTCATGCGACGCGTTTGCGTTTGCCCATCTTTGCTAAAGCTGGCTTCTAGCGTGCCTTGCATCAGTCCTAACCAATTGCGATACACTTCAATTTTGTCTTCCGCATCAACGGCTGCCACAGAGTCTTCGCAATCAATAATGGTGCTCAATGCCGATTCAATAAGAATGTCGTTGATATTGGCTGGGTCTTTCGCACCGTTTTTACCGTTACGATCAAATTGGATCTCTACGTGCAAGCCATTGTTTTTTAGCAAAATGGCCTCTGGTTCACTGCGCTGACCGTTTACTGCCACCAGCTGACAAGGCTGCTGTAAACCGGTTTGACTGCCATCTTGGAAAAAAGCCAATAAATGGTGGTAATAAACCACGTAGCTGATCACATCTTTATGAGAACCAGACTCCAGCGGAAACACGTCATCCAAAAATTCTTTAGCTTTGGCAATCACCGCTTCGCCACGAGCTGGGTTGTAGCCTTTATTGTGTAAAACAGCTGTTTCTAGTCCTGCTGTTTTCGCAATGAC
Organism: Marinomonas sp. BSi20584; assembly: GCF_002792415.1. Taxonomy (NCBI): domain Bacteria; kingdom Pseudomonadati; phylum Pseudomonadota; class Gammaproteobacteria; order Oceanospirillales; family Oceanospirillaceae; genus Marinomonas; species Marinomonas sp. BSi20584. The sequence goes on along the minus strand of NZ_KZ454870.1, from coordinate 110,593 downwards.
ATCTGTACCGTAAAAAGCGTCGTACAAACTGCCCCAACGTGCATTGGCGGCATTCAATGCAAAGCGAGCGTTCTTTACTGGCACAACTAATTGAGGTCCAGCCAAGTGAGCGATTTCCTCATCGATATTCGTCGTGGTGATGGTGAAATCTTCGCCTTCTGTGACCAAATAACCAATCTCACGCAAGAAGGCTTCATAAGCCTTTATGTCCATGGCTTGGCCTTTTCGAGCGAGATGCCATTGATCAATCTGTTGTTGCATCGCATCGCGAGTGGCCAATAGTTGGCGATTAATCGGTGACAAGTCAGCAACTAACTGTTCAAGGTCGCGCCAAAATGTTGTCGGTTCGATAGCGTGAAGTGGCAGCACTTCTTCATTGATGAAGTTGCAAAACCCTGGATGAATCACACTGTTATTTTTAGCTTGGGGCATATTCATCTCGCTTTCCTTCTTTCTTATATCTATCTGATTCTTAGGGTTAGCAATTCGTTTGATCTCTCTTACGATTGCTTGATTTATAGTCTATGCCCTACTAAGATAAAATTTCACAATAAGAATTACACAGTGTAAATTTTACAAAAATGAAAAATAAAAATAGCCTCAATCGCAAAGCCCATTTTTTGGGTACTAAGATCCGCAACCTGCGTAAACGCAACCGTTTGACGATGGAAGACCTGTCGGCGCGATGCATAAAAGTAGACGCAGAATCTGCCCCATCAGTGTCTTATTTATCCATGATAGAAAGGGGGAAACGCATCCCCAGTGAAGACGTATTGGAAGTCATCGCCAGCGTTTTTCAAAAAGATGTCGAATGGTTTTTAGATGATATTCCGGAAGAAGAAGCCATTACTCCAACAAAAGGGTCTGGCGGTGGCATTAATGGTATGGCGTTAGAGCCAAACTTTTTGTTCTCGAAAGAAATACTACAAATCGCCATTCCTGAGATGCTTTCCCAAACTGGCACCAGCGGTCGTCAATTTGCTCATTTGTTGATTCGCGCCCACCAAGAGCATCATCAAAATCATTTCCCAGATTTAGAGCGAGCCGCCGAAGAAGTAGGACTCAAGCGCTTACCATTAAGCCTTGATGAGATTGTCGCCATCACCAAGCAAATGGGTTTGCAGATCAAGTGGTTTAGAAAAACTCCGTTAGCGGTTTTACAAGAAATGGGCATCAGTGAAAGCCATGTGGTGACTTCTTTCTTTGATCCGCCAAGTACAATCTACATCAACCAAATCATGAAGGCCCAGCCACAACGGTTGAAATACAATCTCGCGGTGCATATTGGTCACACGGTTTTACACGACAAAGACGGCATGAAAAACGTCTTGGTCACAGGACGAAATGAGATCTCGCCCTTACAAGCGCAGAACGCGAAACTGCAATCATCGGGGATGGATGCTCAGGATATTTTGTACGCATGGCGGGACTTCGAATGTAGCTTTTTTGCGGGCGCACTGCTTTGCCCAAAAGTTCCATTTCGACAAATGCTAGATCGTAATGGCTACGAAATTAATACCGCACAACTAGCGGGTGTTTCTGAATCCGTCACCATGCGCCGTATGACGGCAGCATCGCCTTATCCGCATTGGCATTATTTTGATGCCTACGCTCCGGGCAAACTTAAAGCCGTGTATCGTGGTAATGGCATTCCACTGCCTTGGGGCAATATGAGTATGGTGGAAGATCCTTGTCAGCACTGGTCTGTGTTTCGCAAAATAAGCGAACCAAGCACGGGCACTTCTGCACAAATATCGATTCTTAATGTCGGCGACGAGCCGCGGATTTACGCTTGTGAATCGATCAAAGTACAAGATCTTGCAGGCAACAATCACGTACTTTGCTCCGGCATCGATTTGAATCCTGCCATTGATGCCCAAGGCAAAGACGCCCTCTCCATCGCGGCAGATCTACGCGAAGCCTGCGTCACCAAAGGCGGTTCCTCACAGATCCCAAGAAGCATCAAAAAAGACCTAATGAGCGTAGCGAAAATACTTAACATTAATTGGATCGAACGCGGCATAGACAACGATGCTCGGTTGATTTGCTCACGCGGCGCCGTCTGCCCAAGGAAACCGAGCTGTTATCAACAATGTGAAGCGAGATAGTCGGCTTATTTGGAGAGAGTTTACCAGTGGAAGCCAAGCCGTTTAGTGTTTTACTTGCGTCACTGACGTCGTCAACGCAAAACACCACACGGCTAACTTCTACTTATATTTTTTTATCGTCTCGGTTTTTGGTGATAGTTTGAACTAAAATAAAGATAACGGATTGAAAAGTACGAATAATGACGTACAATAAAAAGGTACGATTTATTTCGTACAAAAAAAAGTAGCGATGGGTTTCAAGGATGTGAAATCACAAGTGATAACTTGCTTAGAAAATGGCTCATACGACCATGAAGTAAGAGAAAAAATTGATGTCAAAAACCTTTTCCAGTGCGGTCAGTTAAACGATGATGAGGTTATTGAACTGATACGTCATACTCGCGGCAACGAATATGAATACAGCCCTCACCATCAAGCACCTACTATTGATGTACATGTATTAAAGCCATTCAAGAATGGTAAACGATGGTATATAAAATTTTACTTTATCGAGCCCGATGCCATGTTTATCAGTGTTCACGAAAGCGGAGTGTAAAATGAAGATAGTTAAAGAAGGTGATTCAAGACAGGTCATTTGTCCAGAATGTGGTTTAACACACGCGACTTATCAGCTTCGAGATGTCAATTTTAATGATGATTCAGGCATGGTGAAAAATATCTTGGCGGCGGTGTGTAATCACTGTAATAACGTAGTTAGCATCCCAAAACAATCCACCGCAAAAGTGCGTGCCGAGTACAATAAAATCAAAACGCCAATTGATGTGCGTTTGCCTGCTCACTTTTTAGATATTCTAAATATAGCGACGCAGAAAATAGACGCCAGCTTAGGAGACAGCTTTAATAAAGCCTTGGTTTTGTACTATCTTCACGCCTTAAGTTCCAATCGATTCTCTCAAAACGACTTAGGCTTGCTGTTAACATCCGACCTTGCCAAGGCAAAAGCCTCAAAACGCTTTTCCGTTAAGCTTAATGAAAAGAGTATTAACGAAATCAAATCCTTAATGGCATCGCAAAAACTGAAAAATAATACGGAAGTCTTTAAAAGTCTGATACTTAGAATCAATGAGGACATCGTTCAGCCTAAACAACCAAAACATCTAGCAGAATTGCAAAACTTCGCCGCGGCTTTTGCATGAGTGATTAAAGTATCGTGGTTGTTTATTCATCAAGTTCAGATCCCAAGAAACATCAAAAAAACCTAATGAGCGTAGCGAAAATACTTAACATTAATTGGATCGAACGTGGCATAGACAACGATGCTCGATTGATTTGCTCCTGGGGTGCCGTTTGCCCGAGGAAACCGAGTTGCTATCAACAATGTGAGGCGAGGTAGTCAGCTTGTTTGGGGAAAAGTCCATAGGCAGAAGCCAAACCGTGTAGTATTTTACTTGCGTCACTGACGTCGTCAGCGCAAAACACCACACGGCTTGGCTTTTAAAACCGACAGGCTAGACAATCATTCACTCACAGGCCAATGATGCAATTCATGAAGCACACGTAAGATTTCTAGGCAGTTTACAGACAAATTTTCTCGATAAACGACAACAAAAGGCAAACCTGCAATAACAAGTTCTCGTGTGTTTTTCACTCTGCCATAGCGTCCAGCTCTCGGGTGTTCAGACAGAATAAGATTTACGTTATCAATGACCTTCATTACCACATCAATAGCAACAATTTGGCTATTATCTTCTGCGATGTAGGCTTCGATTTTTTCTAAATCAAGTTCTGCTAAGTCAGTCCATTTGAGCAGCACGCTTTGCATCCCATTTCGCTTTAATATCAGAATGGTCGATCCATTTACCTTTGTCCGCTGACTCAATGCCTTTTTCAACTTCATGGATAAACCAATCTTCGCGGGCAACGTATTGTTTAATAGCTTCCGCCATTAGCCATGCTCGAGGCCTATCCATTGCTTCAGCCATTTGTCCAACACGTTGCAGTGTCTCTTCGTCTAGTCTGACTGAGGTTGCTTTTAAAGACATTGACATTCTCCGAGGTTCTCTAAGAATCTAAATCATAGTCCATACATGTTTCTTTGTCTTCATCAGTCTTAAAATTTGACGGTGAATAAGACAAGATAACAACTATTTTTCTTCTGTCTCCAAACACTCTTCTACTGCTATTGCGCCAGCTTCAATACGTTTTAACAAGCCCGCTTTTTCTAAATAAATCATATCGTTGCAAATGATGTTATCCGACACATTAAATCGCTGCTTTAGTGTCTTAGAGAATACTTTTCCATCCAGTGCTAGCAAAAGCAGTATTGTTTGTTGTCGCTGAATATTTTGCATCTTCCTGTTGCTCATCAGAATACCTCACTTGCCTACTGGCGCAATGACATGTCGCTGTAACGCCTTAATCGTTCGGTCGTTAGCAATATAATGCCAGCCAGCAACAGCAATATCATGGGGAATGAAGCAAAGGTGAATACTTTTGCTGTGGCGCCAAGTATTGGCGGTACGACCATGATGCCGATATAAGCCGTCGCCATAGATAAACCAATAATGGCTTGCGATGCCGATGAGCCAAAACGTTTCGGAGTCATTTGAATGGTGTTCGGAAAGATTGGCGCACAACCTAACCCAATGAATATCAAGCCTATTTTTGCCAACTCATCTGAAAATGGTAGAGCAAGCAAGATGCAGCCGAACAAAATAATGACAACGCCTGAGCGGATAAGGGTTTCTTCTGCCACTTTTTCTGCGATCACTCCACAGGCAAAGCGCCCTGCTGTAATACCTAAATAGTACATTGCTACCCAAAAAGCGGCATCAACTGGCAAAATATTTCGCTCTGTCGTTAGGTAACTCGCAGCCCACAATCCAGTGCTCGTTTCTATGGAACAATAACTAAAGAACATGGCTAATTGCAGCGATACTCCTTTTATTTTTAGTGCAGAAGTATTTGTCACTAACGGAGTACTTGTCTCATCCCTTTTTACCGAGCGAGTAACAAACTGCCTCCACAGTGGAAGGGAAGCAAATAATAAAATGACCAGTAATAATTGCACGACCGCAATGGTCATGTAGCCATCACGCCAACCTTCTTTGAGGGCCAAATAATTCGCCATTAGAAGTGGACCAGCGGTCGCACCAACACCCCAGAATGAATGCAGATAATTCATATGCTTGGCTTTGTAATGTAATGCAACAAAGTTGTTCAATGCAGCATCCACAGCGCCCGCCCCAACACCTAATGGAATAGCCAAGAACACAAGCGCCCATGCCATGTTGGACATACTAAAGCCAAGTAGTGCCACCGCTGTCAGTAAAACACTTAGCGCAACAACTTTTCCTATTCCAAAATAATGAATCGCTTTCGTCACATAAAGGCTAGAGATCACAGTGCCAGCACTAATGATAAGAGAAATAACACCTGCAAATTCTAGTGAAGCATTTAAGTCGTTTTTCATAACCGGCCACGCTGAGCCAAGTACGGCATCAGGCAGACCTAAACTGATAAAAGCGATGTAGATAATGAAAAGCAAAAGCATGACGGTGTTCACCTGTTTTAATTTTTTAAAACAATACCGTCTGGTTAGCTTTATATATAGGTATATACTCTCTTAAAATACAACGATTCTACCAAGACGATGTAACAAAACTTTTTTTACGAACTATTTAACCGGACCACTTTACTAAGCGATGTCATGCAGATTTATAAGATTGAAACAGAAGAAAACGGCAGAGAGCTGACTATTCACGGGAGTCATGACTTTCCTTGTGGATCTTATGATGAACGTTTTTCACACTTTGTTGGTGGTGAAGTGCCGTGGCATTGGCATGATGAAATAGAAGTCGTGCTGGTTATAGAAGGCGCGACCAAGGTCGAATGTATTAACTCTAGTGACATAGTGAAAACTGGCGAAATGGTCTTTATTAATGCCAATACCTTGCACAAACTAACGAACCATGGCACTGAAGACTGTCGAATACTCAATGTGGTGTTCAGTCCAAAAATGCTTGGTGGTGTTGACTTTGGGCTAATTTATAAAAAGCATGTACTTCCTGTTATCAATAACAAAGAACTGCTGCTTTATAAATTCTCCGGCAATAAAGCTTGGCACCAGCAAGTGATCAATGAGCTGGCGACAGCCTTTAATGTATGGAAAGAGCAAGGTTCTGATCGCGAGTTTTATATGAATATTGCATTGATGAAATTTTGGCACATTTTCTGTACCAATCAGCAAGACATCACCGTTAGCCAAAACACCGTAAAGGCCAACGAAAAACGCATACAATCTTTGCTAAATTTCATTCATAGCAATTATGAAGAGCGCATTTCTATTGCCGATATTAGTCAGGCAGCAAACATCAGTGAAAGTGAATGTTATCGTATATTTCGTAACGCTCTGAGTTGCTCACCAAACAGCTACTTATTAAATTATCGGTTACGGAAATCGGTTCAACTACTGACCGAAAGCAATAAAAAAATCGCAGACATTGCTTACGAAAGTGGTTTCAACTGTTCAGCCTACTTTGCTAAAAAATTTAGACTTACCTTTAATGTAACCCCAATGCAATTCCGGAAAAATTACAGCGTAACCTTAGATCATCCTTTAGCTAACAACTTTCCCATAACACAAACCAAATCAAGCTAATTTCGCAATAGAAGGCAAGACCCAAAAGCCTGATTAACTACTTTTGGATCTTACCTAAATTAGCCATTCATGACGCTTTTAGTTGTTTTTAAGAGCCTGCCTTTAAACTTTCAAATCTCAATCCACTTGCGCTTCTATTAGGGAAACCTTTCCAGTAAGTATTGTCTGAATTATCCGTCCCGTTTTTTTCCTTGATATACTTGCCATCATTAGAAACAGGTACTAAATCAAAGTAGCTCGACATAGCAGAATCATGTTTCAAATACTTACCTAGCCATGCTGTAATAAAGTGCGTTGAAATATTGTTCATGCGTACGTTATCCCAAACTGGATCAAGATAATGCATGGTTAAATTAAAGCCTAAATCAGCGTCCACCTTGTTGGCTTCTTCTGGTGGCGCCATCGGTGCGCCTGCATTGTGATTTGCATAGTCGAATGTCAACAATGAACGATCAACACTGGATGCAGACTTCCATAAAGAACGCACTCCGTCTTCATAGCCAACAACGTCGTCCACTGAACCCGCTATAAATAACATGGGAACTCGAATTCCCTTTGTCGTTTCTGAATCCATGAAGTGTCTTTTCATACCTGCAGGAGCAAAGGTGACAGCCGTTTTTATTCGACTATCCGCTAAGGCGAGATACTCTTTGCTTCCACTCAAGTACTGATCTAGCGTGCCTTTAGGTGTCGAAAAAAGACCGTCACGTTGATCCAAGGCATATTGCGTCAAACCACCACCTACTGTCACTACTGTGCCATATCCGCCCATTGAATAACCAATAATCCCAGTATTATTCACATCCACCAGATTATACAGAAAGGAGCTTTTGTCTTTTGCAAGATGACTAATTTGATCCAAGATAAACAGTTGATCTTTGGTTCTATTGACCAAGCTTGAGCTGATCTTGGATAAAGTACTATAAGTCGAATCGGTATGATCAATAGACACCACTACGTAGCCTTTTGAAGCAATATTCTCTGCTATGGGCGCCATTAAAAACCGGTTTCCAGGATAACCGTGGGAAATAATCACCAATGGAAACGCTTTTTCAGTTTTAGCTGGTTTGGCTTCTACAATCGCCTGACCATGTAAGTCGACTTTGGTTTTGCCATCTCTGATGAAAGCTTTTATTACTCTAGAACCTTTGGCGTTGGCTAATGCTGGATACCAAACTTCAACCGTTAATGGACGATCATAATACGGAAAAGCATCTCCATCTTTTCTGTCATTATCCGTGTTTAAAACGTCGATCTGTTTTTTATGAATAAAATCAATTTGTCTGACACCTACTGTTTGCTCTCCATAAGCTGCAAGCTCAGGGGCATCGGCTCGAATGATATCAATTCTATTTTCTGCTCTTACGGCAGGAAATGGGATACAAGAAGCAACCAACAACGTTAAGGTACATCGGGTCATTAGCTTATTTATCATTACAACTTTCCTTATTATCTTTATTGTTTTTAACATTTAAAAAGCTCACCTAAAAGCGATTATTGTATCTTTAAGCAGTGTTTAGGTAATCGATTAACCAATGAAGTATAAACAGGTCAATCCATCATTCTCAAGTACTAAAACTTACTTATACTGACAAAACCTTTTCCTCGCTTGTTGCTCCCACCAAACGAAGATAAAATCTTAACTCTTCAATACCTCCTAGTAAGGAAACTGCATGCCACCAAGCCCGCGCCGAAAACAAAAGCACACCACCAACAGCAAGGTGTCTTTAGCTATGGTGGCGGCTCATGCCAAGGTATCGACAGCAACAGCTTCTCGTATCATCAATGGAATTACGAACAAGGCGTCAGAGCAAACTATTCTGCAAGTCAAAAAAGCGGTTGAGGAACTCGGCTACAGACCAGCAAGTATTGGCAGAGCATTAAGATGCCAGGAAAGTCGTATGGTTGGTGTATTAGCCGCTAGTTTGGCCAACCCTACGATGTCGGCAATTGCTTCATCAATAGAGTGGGCGTTAAGGGACGAAGGCTATATTATGTCCTTGTGTGATACTCATGAAGAGGCAAAGATACAAGACGAATACTTACGCGAGATGCAGTCTCAACTGGCTCGTGCAGTTGTCATCATTGGCGCGGTGCAAAGTGAGCTTTTAACTGATTACCGTAACAGTGATACGACATTGCTCTTTATTAATCGCCCCGCTCCAGACCAAAAGAATAGCTACTATGTTGGCATCAATAATTACCAAGCCGGTGTTGATGTCGCAAATTTACTTCTACAGCATGGAAAGAAAAACATTGGGATCATTCATGCATCACTGAGTTTTACTGCCGCGGCGGAACGACGCAGAGGTCTGCTAGATAGGTTGTCAGAAGCAGGCATTTATCCCGATGATGTCCCTCATGCTCACATAGAAGGGCTTAATCATCTTGAGGTCGGGTATAAAAGTATGCAAACCTTTTTAGACATGCCCAAAAGACCGAATGTCATTGTCTGTCTAAGTGATATGCTAGCCTATGGAGCATATCGTCTCACTCAGGAAGCGGGGTTAGATCCTCTGGAAGACATCACTTTTTTTGGCTTTGATGACAACCCGCTGAACCCTTGGATTGCTAGTTGGCTAAACTCGGTTGGCGTTCCTGCAAGCTTATATGGACCTGCCACAATGGTCACCTTGAAAGCCATTTGGAACCATTCACCACCAACCGAGCCGGTTTATCTTCCTCATCAATTTCGTTTGAATAAAGAGTTTTCTCTTCTACCACCGAAGAAATAAGCTGTTTAATGGCTAACATGATGCTTCTATACCCTCAGGTAAGCAGCAAATTTTGCTTTTACATTAGAGCAAGCCGTTTAACTTAACGTATTGCAGCAACATGATGGTTTTTCCATCTTTAATCTCACCAGAATCGACCATAGAGCAGGCTAGCTGAAAGTCTAATTCAAGCACTTCTATATTTTCTTGTTCATGCTCAAGGCCACCACCATCAGATATCTTCATGTTGTCTGAATATTCAGCCACAAAAAAGTACAGCATTTCCGTGACAGAACCTGGCGACATATAAGCTTCAAAGACTTTTGTGACGTGTTCAACTTTAAAGCCTGTTTCCTCTTCCGTTTCTCGTTTTATGCAATCTTCGGGATTATCTTGATCTAATAGACCTGCACAAGACTCAATCAGCATCCCATCATGATTACCATTTACGTAAGTGGGCATTCTGAATTGTCGAGTCAACACTACGGTCTTTTTTTCAATGTTATAGAGCAGAATCGTTGCGCCATTACCTCTATCGTACGCCTCACGCTCTTGATATTGCCACTGACCATTCTGGCCTTTCAACTCAAAAGAAAATTTATTCAAGGTATACCAGTTATCAGATAATAGCGTTTTTTCTATGTTACGAATATCCGTCGTACTCATGCTTGCTTCCTTATAAAGTTTATAGCTATTAACAAAAATGATTAAAATCAAAATATAGCAGCACTGGAGCTCCCTGATCTATTCATTCTAATAAAGGGCTTTAAGAAAACGTAGAATGGCATCGGTTTACACCTGTCACAAATATCATGTAACACCTAATCGACATAAAAATGCCATTTATCCTCAATCAGCCCTATCGAAAAAAGCCTACAAGTATTAAAATCAGCGCAAATTCCCCTACCCTTAGTTAAGGATCTCTCATGACTTTGTCGACCGGTCAGGCTACTAATGTCGTCGTTGTTAGTAACTCTTCCGATAATCCGTTTGCTATTGATGTCGCTTATGCAATGGGTCAACACGAAGACATCGCTGATTTGATCAGTATGAAACAGTTCATGAACTCCGAATTCTGCCCACGTTTTATTTCTGACGAAGCAGATTTCGATAACATTGGCCGCAAACTCAAGGGTAAGGCTGTCATCATCGTTAGTACTGGCAGTCATGTAAAAAGTCGCCAAGAACTAGCGATGTCTAACCTGATTATCGCTCGTGCTGCAAAAGAAAATGGTGCCGACCGCGTTATTCTGGTTGAGCCAGACTTATTCTACAGCGCACAAGATCGTGGCCCTCATCAGAGCTTAGGCGAAACCAGTTTTGAACGTGATATCCAAGACGTTAAAAAATTCGATGGTCAGCCTTTCACTGCTAAGCTTTATGCTCAGCTATTAAAGCTGTCTGGTGTGGATACTGTGATGACGATTCACAACCATTCCGATTCTGTGCAAAAGATGTTTACTGAAGTGTTTGAAGGCGACTTCCATAACTTAATCCCTTATGAGATTTACGCCCATTACTTGTTGAATTCAAACATCCTGAACTACGGCGAAGACGGCGAAGGGCTTGTTCTTTGCGCACCAGACAAAGGCGCACGCGATTTCGTTAAAGAAATGTTCAAAACTCTAGGTCTCAGCAAAGCTAAATTCATCATGCTTGATAAAGACCGTACCGCTGAACGCAAAGTAGAAATCACTCTGCATAAAGAAAGCGAACACACTTTTGACGGCTTAGACGGCGCAAGCATTGTGTTGTTCGATGACATGGTTCGTACCGGTTCTACCGTAGTGAAATCTTGCCAATTCTTACAACAAATCAATCCTGAACGTATGGTGTTTGCAGTATCGCATTTTTATGCCAGCGATGAAGGTCGTGAGCGTATGGCGCATCCAGCGATTGGCGAGATTTTAACACTAAATACCTTACCAACGATTTTGAATCGTGATGAACAAGGTCGTTTACGTAAGAAAATGGTCGTATTAAAAGTGGAAAAATGGCTTGCTCAAGAGCTTTGCAACATTCTGGATTTGCCACAAACTCACGAGCCAAACCCTTACAAAATCGATATGTCGTCTAAAAACCCACGTTTTAAACGCAAAATTTGGTTCAGTGAAGAACTGTCTGAATTGAAGGGCTAGAATTAAACACTGTTCAAGTAAGTATTCAAGAATACAAAAATGCCGCGATCACGCGGCATTTTTATTTCTTTTGCTCAATTTTATTGATTAAGCACGAAAAGCTAATAAAAGAATGTCTTTGATTTTACGATCTATTTCTACTTGTGCCGATTCAAAATCCGCTCGCTCTACCTTGTATAAGAAAGGCTGAACACCACGTAATTTCTTGATCGCTTGTGGGTCTTCAGCTAACAAGACCGCAACATAAGAGAACGCGTCGTAATAAGGAAAAGCTTGCTCACGCAATGCGTTCAAGTACGAGTCAACCGACTCTTCTCCGAACACTTGCTTGATAGCAGTAATCGCACAAAAAACAGCGACTCCTTCACACAATGCTGGCGTTTTAGTGCCTTCAAAACCAACAGGATATTGACCACGTACCATTTCTTGAATTACATCCGCCAATAACATGACATCGTTACTGAATACTCGAGCTGGCATCTGAATCTTATAACGATATGGTTCATCAGCGTGCTCAAATACGGCACTTGGTTTAGCAATGTCATCACTGACTTCAAAGCCATCAAATTTGGCTTCAACAACGGCTTCGCCAAAAAGAAACTCTACTGCAGGCAACCAAGCCGCACGCAACTTTTCTAATTTATTTACTTCTGTTGAGTAAGTGTCTGCCACAACCTCATCCTTATTTATTCTGAAAGAAACAGAGCATCAGACTCATAGCCAAAACACTCTTTTAGATAGGCGAAACCTTACCATAATGAAGAAGATCAAGCAGGCAAAATTCGACGATAAATACGCAGATTCAGTGAATAACAGTGGAATTTAGATCAATGAAATAGAAGAAAAGCTAACGGATCTTATCTTAGCTGGCTGTCTTTACTGCCAGCTCGATTATACAAAGCGGAACGGCCTTTCTTCTCTTGTTCAGACTGACATTGAATACACAAACGTACACCCTGAATGGCTTTGCGACGAGGCTCTGGAATCACTGCGTCGCATTCTTCACAATGGGTCAAGCTCTCGCCTTTTGGCATGCTGTTTTTCGCACGCTCTACTTCAGAGTCGACCGTCGCGTCTATTTGATCTTGCACTGCGCCATCTTGCGCCCAACCGCTAGCCATAAAGCGAGCCCTCTTCTTTATATTTGCCTTATCGATTACTCAACAATATTCCGCCGCCCATAGTGATAAACAACCCGCCAGTTATTTTGGTGATTTTGGCTTCCATGTTTTTTAGCGAGAAACGTTTTCCTAGACGAGCAATACCAAAAGCATAGCCGATATGTACGCTGGTAACGATAGCGCAGATAGTAATAAACATAACCGAAAACTGTTGATACGCAGGCGACTCTAGGGTTAAAAACTGAGGCAAGAAGGCGGACAAAAATATTAGTGTTTTAGGATTACTTGCAGAGACCAAGAAAGCTTCTCCAAACAGCGCAAGTCCCGTTTTAGTCGAATTAGTTACGGCAGTATTATCTACAGCATCAAAAGTTGATTTCTTTTTGGATTTCAAGGCTTTAATACCAAGGTAAATCAAATAGCTTCCGCCTAATATTTTCATCACCAGAAACCAAACTGGCAATGTTTGTAAGAGTGCACCAACGCCCAAGGCAACCAAACAAACAATCAAAAATTGGCAGGTCAAATTACCAAAAATCGTAATAAAGGCAGATTTCCAACCAAATTGAATACTATTTTTAAGCACTAATAATACGTTCGGCCCTGGCGACAGTGTGGTCACCAAGTAAGCTAAGAAAAACAAAGTCCATAGATGGAAAGTCATAGTTTGCCCTTAAGTTTGTTGTTAAATAATACTCTTATTCGCTTCTACTTGGTTCTGCACAACGTTGCCTTTCCCGTAAATAGAGGTACAAAGGTAATCCGCAGGACACTCCAACACTTAACGTTCCAACTATTGCTATAAATCGCCACTTAACTTGGTTCTTTTGGCCATCATGAACAATAAAACCCAATAGTGTGATCGCTGCCACAATAACATCTAGCCATGCAAAAATACTGATAGGATTAGCCATTGCTTCAATGTAGAACTGTGGTAGATCTAAACCATTTTTCAGCAGCCAAGGAACAAAAGCCGCATAAGGAATAAGTGTCCCAATAATTGCTAAACCTAAATAAAACATTAGCATTGCTATACCTCCGTGTATCTCTTATTAATTTTTAATCGCTGGCAATGGGTGTTTAAACACAGATTTAAAATAATATAACAAAGAGAAGCCCCTTTTATCTCAACTTTTCTTATGTAAACAGAATATTTCGTTACCTATTGGCAACATCATTCAATTTACCCTAACTGTGGGTATGTTAGAATTCTCGCTTCCAGCCGCAAGAGCGGTGGTTTAGAGAAGACTATTTTGTAAGGTCTTTCATACTCATATACTTTTTTGGAGACAACACCATGCGTTCATCGCTTAAAATGGGATTAGCCGCACTTGTTGCCGCAATACCAGCTCTTGCATCTGCTCACCCAGGACACGAACACTCAACCAGTTTCATGACAGGCTTCATGCACCCTATGGGTGGCTTGGATCATTTATTGGCTATGCTAGCAATTGGCCTTTGGGCTGCTAGCCTTGGCGGTCGTGCTTTGTGGGCTGTGCCTGCGGCTTTCGTTGGTACTATGTTGGTTGGTGGCGGTTTAGCTGTTGCTGGCGTTCAAGTTCCTTTCATCGAGCAAGGTATTGTCTTGTCGGTGATTCTAATGGGTGCTTTATTAATTGGCGCTGCACGCTTTCCTGTTGCGGTTTGTGCCGGCACTGCAGGATTATTTGCTCTTTTCCACGGCGCAGCGCACGGCTTAGAAATGCCACTGGATGCTAACGGTGCAGAATATGCATTGGGCTTCGCTGCTGCAACGGCGCTGTTGCATGTTGCTGGTATCGGTTTTGGTATGGCGGTTGCTCGCTTCCAAGCACCTATCGTGACTCGCGTAACAGGTAGTCTAATTGCTATCGCTGGATTATTTTTAGCGCTAGCATAAGCTTAGCGACCACTGCTTTGTCTACAAAAAAAACAGTGGTCGCTTCCTTCTACAGGAAATATTTTCCTACTAAGCCTCTCAACCAGTCATCACTCAAGCTTCAATGCTTTTACTCTAATACCGATTATTCAGGCTTACAAAAAAACTAAATACTAATAAAGAATTTATCTGTATTATTTTCGGTATATTTTTTATCAAGTGAAGGATCGTTAGTTGAAGAAAGCAGAGTTTAAGCAGCCTTCCGCCTTATTTTTTTCATTAATTGCTTTCTTCATTATTGCTTTTTGTGGCGCCTATTGGACTCAGTCAACAAACAAATCCATAGTGAATCAGCAGCAGTCTCTTTTAAGTGGCATATCTCGTACTCAGGCCTCAGTTTTAGAACGCCGCCTTTCATCATCCTTTACCTCCGCACAGATTCTAGCTTATGAAGTAGAACAAAATGGCGGTAGCGGTAAATGGTTTCCTAATTATGCAAACAAGCTAATCGAGTCAATTGGTGGCATTGAAAACCTTCAACTTGCGCCCGATGGTGTTATTTCTGATATCTATCCTCTGAAAGGAAACGAAAACGCCATAGGGTTTAACGTCATATCAACACCTGGCTTTAAAGAAGAGGCTATGCTGTCTGTTAAAAATCATCAGATGTTTGTCATAGGTCCGGTTGCCTTAGTGCAAGGTGGTGTTGCCGTTATTAGTCGAGCACCTATTTATTTACATAAAGGTACACAAAGAGAGCTATTCTGGGGCTTTGCTTCAGCAGTTATTTATTTAGACAATTTATTAGAAGCAACACAATTAAAACAACTAGAAAGTGAGGGTTATCAGTATAGCCTGTCAAGAAAGCATGCTGCGACAAAGGAAATCATCGTTTTATCAGACTCAGTTACACCACTTTCTGATATTCAAGCCTCGACCAATCTTATCCTGCCAGTGGGCACTTGGACTCTGCGAATAAGCCGAGCATTAGACACACAGTTAAAACAGCGAAAGATAACTGGCTATGCCATCAGCTTTGCGGTGGCATTTTTACTCTCTCTTGCTTTATATGCCATCCTAATCCAGCCATTAAAACTCAGAAAATTAGTCAAAGAAAAAACCGCAGAACTTCAAGAACTCGCCTATAAAGACCCGTTAACAGGCTTACCAAATCGACGTTTTTTACAAGATAGCTTGCCCAGAATTCTGTACAACAACCAGAGACGTAAACGTATATCTGCTTTTATCTATTTTGATCTAGATAACTTTAAACGTATTAATGACACCATCGGACACGATGTTGGGGACCAAGTACTTGTTATTGTTGGAGACAGATTAAACAAACTAAAAGCCATGTCTGATCTTGTTGTACGCTTGGGCGGTGATGAATTTGGGATCCTACTGGGAGACATTGGCGATGAAAAACAAGCTAGTGAACAAGCAAATCGAATACTAGAGAGCATTCGAACTCCCATTAAAATGGATTCACGAGAGTATATTTTAAGCACGTCATTGGGTATCGCGATGATTCCAGAGCATGGTTATGATCTAGTCACCATCATGCAAAATGCCGACATGGCACTGTATCAAGCTAAGCTAAAGGGTAAAAATCAGTATGCTTTTTATACTGAAAAAATGAAAATCAGTACGCACAATTTAATTAAAGCGGAAGAGGACTTAACCCGTGCGTTGCAACGAAATGAATTTGAGATGTACTATCAACCTCAGTTTGACCTTCATACCAATCATGTATTTGGTGCTGAAGCTCTAATTCGCTGGAACCACCCAGAAAAAGGTCTAATTTTCCCTAATGACTTCATCCCTCTCACTGAAAGCACAGGGCAAATTGTTAAATTAGGTTATTGGGTTCTAGAAAGTAGCATCGCTTATCTGGCACAACGAAAACAGGAAGGCAGACCTGATATTCTATTGCATATCAATCTTGCTTCGGAGCAATTATCAGATCCTCACTTTGTTATCATAGTTCAAGAGCTGCTTGAAAAATATCAAGTACCTGCTCATTTAATTGGTTTTGAAATCACTGAAACCTCTATTCTTGAAGACATCCATCTTGCTAGATATTTGTTACAAACACTAAAAGAAATGGGTATTTGTATCGCTATTGATGATTTTGGCACCGGCTATTCATCACTATCTCAACTTAAAAACCTTCCAGTAGATTTGCTAAAAATTGATCGTAGTTTTGTGATGGATTTAGAGAATGATCCGGATGATCGAAAAATCGTTGAAGCAATCATTGCCATGGCTCATAAACTCAATATCAAAGTATTAGCTGAAGGTGTAGAAACCAGAGAGCAATGGAAAATGTTGGCCGAATTTCAATGTGATTTTGGCCAAGGCTATTATGTTAGCAAAGCTTTAACAGCCGATGAGTTTAACAAAGGCTCTCCGATTGTTCATAAGGATTAGCATGTTTTCTTGCTAATGCTCGCAAAATCCCCAAACTTTAAACGACCACAAAAAAGCCCCAATTATCATCATAGATACTTGGGGCTTTAAATAACCGCTTAATTAATTAAGAAGCTAAGCAGATCGCTCGACCATGGTTATGAACCTCAACCAATTCTTTATGAAGGCTGCAGATCGCTTTTTCATAGTCTTCTTCATCAACAACAAACTGCATATCTACCTGACGCATAGATTGGTGCATAGCCAATACGTTGACGTTTTGCTCTGCAATGGCTTTTACCGCCTTCGCTAGCATACCTGTGGTTTTCATATCGCTACCAATGGCAGAAACAATTGCTACTTTACGTTGCGTAATTTCAGCATCCGCAAAGCGCTCATGCAATACTCTCATGACACGCTTCAAGGTTTTCAGGTTGATCGCCAAATAGTGTGTAATGGTGTTCGCATTAATATCTTTAGCGATAATATGAGCGTGAAATTGTCTTAATACTTTAAGAATATCCACATCAAATTTATCAATATCACCGGCCATGTCTTGATCGAATAGTTCTACGGCAAATACACCACGACAACCTGCAATGATCTCTACACATGGCGCATCACTTACGTAATCACCGGTGATAAGCGTACCTGTATGTTCTGGCTCAAAAGTATTTTTCACACGCAATGAGATACCACTTTGACGCAAACCTTTTGCTGCTTTAGGATGGATAGCTTCCATACCAAGATTAGCAAGCTGATCGGCTACATCGTAGTTGGTTCGACCAATTGGCACTGCCTTGCTTTCACCAACTAAACGAGGATCAGCACTGCTTAGGTGGAACTCTTTATGAATCACAGCTTCATGAGCTTCAGTCAAAACCGCAATTCGGCTGAACGTCATTTCACTATAGCCACGATCAAAAGTAGACATCAGACCTGTTTCGCTGTGAGCATAACCTGTAGCGATCGGAAGTTCTTTGCTCAAATCAACGTCTTTAAATGCATCTAAGATACGCTCATCAAGCGACATGTGGCTTGGGCTATTCCAACCAGTCAAGTCAACGAACACAGCATTCACGCCATCGCGTTGTAACAAGTGTGCTGTATTCCAAGCACTATGCGCTTCACCAAGACTAGCAAGCATTTCTCGTACAGTAGCAAGATGCTCGCTAATCGAAAAATGACCGTGCTGACAAAGGCGATGTAGGTCTTCAAGACACTCTTGTGCTTCTTGCAAACGGCTATTTAAAAATGCGTCTGCTTTATGGCGCAATTCACCCGCTTCGAACAAGCTATGGTTAATTTCTAACATGGCTGTACGAACATCTTGTAATGCTGGGAACCAGTTGTTTTGCTTACGCTCTTGAGCGAATAAAGCAAATACACCAGCATCACCCGTTTTCTTGTGCTCTAACAGCTTATCGGTCATACCAGCATAAGCAGAAACAACAAAAACACGTTGGTACATGTTGTTCACTAAAGTGGGTTTGAAAATTATATTATCTCTAACTGAACGGTAGTCACTCATGGACGTACCGCCAATTTTTTCAACTGTATGTTGTCCCATCATTTTTCCAATATGTTAAGGGGCTAAAAGCCAACTTATGCCGAAATCCAAAACTGCCGCTATATTGTCATAAGGTTGCGGAAAATTTAAGCATTAATCGCTTTTTTTAAGCGCTTTAATCGACTTCCTAGCCGCGATGTATTCAGGCCTTGGAGTCGTGTTACCAAATGGCAAATCCACACGATTTGACAAGGCATTGTAGACAAAAAATAAATTCGAACGAGGCGATGATGTAATATTACCGTTTGAACCATGCAAAACATTGCAATCAAACAAAATAATTCTGCCTGGTTGACCAACTGCAGCTTCAATGCCATTTTTTTCAATTAATGACCGTAAGGAAGCATCATCTGGAACGCCTACCTCTTGCGTTTTAAGAGAAGAAAGATAGTTGTTTTCCGGTGTTTCTCCGACACAAGAGATATAAGTAAGATGAGAACCAGGAATCAACAACAAAGGGCCATTGTGGTAATCGTTAGGTGTAAGCGTAATAGACATACTCAAGGCTCTCATACGTGGCATACCATCTTCTACATGCCATGTCTCAAAGTCTGAATGCCAGTAAAACTCCTTACCACGAAAACCTGGCTTGTAATTCAAACGAGTCTGATGAAGATAGACCGCATCACCTAAAAGATACTCTGCGATTCGAACTAATCTTGGATCTTCAGCCACGCCCTGAATAAAAGCGTCTAGTTTATGTACATCAAATACTGAGCGAATATCTCCACTACTGGATTCTGTAACGCTTTCTTCGCGTTGCTTGATCTCGCCATCATCACGTAAATACTGCATATGTTTCTGCATATTAATGACTTCTTCGTCACTAAAAATATCATCCAAAAACAAAAAACCTTTCTTTTCGTATTGATCTAAAAGCGCCTCTTCAAGAGGCGCTTTTTGTCGATAATTAGAGTAGATAATAGGATCTTGGCGCTTGATATGCATAGGTTCTGAATAGATTCTGGATGGATATTGATCTTGCTTAATCCCATCAGAACTCAGTGAATCTACACTATTTTTATCAGAAAATTTTGAACTGAAAAGCTTCTGGTTAGACACTTTCTGCTTAGCAACTTTCTGATTAGTAAAGTCATCATATAAATATTCAGATGCTAGAACCGATGACATGATCGCGACTCCTTATTATCTCCTTACCGTTAACGACATGATCTGATAAATAGCTTTCTAGGCTTACTCTAGAATTTCGTAAGCACCTTCTGAGTTGTGTACTTCTTTACCCGTAATTGGCGGATTAAAGACACAAGCCAGTTTCAATTCTTTAAAAGCTCGCAAGGTATGCGCATCATGTTTATCAAGCACATATACAACACCCGGTTTAATATGGTGTTTTTGACCTGTTTCACGGCTTTCTACTTCGCCTTCACCAGAAATGCAGTACACAGATTCAAGGTGATTTTGATAATGCATATCAAAATCTTTGCCTTCATAAATAGTGGTGATGTGGAAAGAAAAACCCATGTTGTCTTCTTTTAATAAGAGACGTGTGCTTTCCCAATTACCATCTGGTGACACAACACGGCGTTCGGTTTTTTCACATTCTGCTAAATCACGTGCAAACATTCTTTTCTCCTTATGATCCGAAGATCGCTTAAATGCCGATAAAGAGTTACCGGAAGAAACTTGAGGTTTTTGACTTACTATTTGCTTCACTCAAGCATGTGACAAAAGCCACCCTCAAAATAAGAAGGCGGCTTTTATAGAAGAGGAACTAGACAGCGATGTCGTAGTTCTCATCAAAGTAGCTTTTTGCTTCTGGCATATCATCTTCTTTGGCGCATACGTCACGAATGGCACGTTCTAGAATATCAATACCTTGTTTTAGATCTTCGTCACTAATAATAAGAGGACAAAGGAATTTCACTACTTGATCATCTGCACCAGAGGTTTCGATCATCAAACCATTTTGGAAACATTTTTTGGTAATCTTGCCAGCTAATTCACCGCTTACACAGTTGATGCCACGCATCATGCCTCGACCTTGAAGTGTGAAGTTACCTTCACCAAATTCATTGACGATGGCTTGTGTACGCTCATGAATATACTCACCTTTACGTTTAATCTCTTTTTCAAACGCATCATCTTTCCAGTAAGTTTCAATAGCTACTTTTGCAGTAACGAATGCAAGGTTATTACCACGGAAAGTACCGTTATGCTCGCCTGGTTTCCACTCATCCAATTCAGGACGCATTAGAACGACAGCAAATGGCAAACCGTAACCGCTCAATGATTTTGACATGGTAACAATGTCAGGTTTAATACCAGCGTCTTCAAAGCTGAAGAAAGTACCAGTACGACCACAACCTGCTTGAATATCATCGACGATCAATAGAACACCGTGTTTTTTGCAAACTGCCTCTAAGTTCTGTAACCAACCAAAGCTTGCAGCATTAATACCACCCTCACCTTGAACCGTTTCAACAATTACAGCTGCAGGTGTATCAACACCACTACTAGAGTCTGACAATACTTTGTCTAGGTATTCAGTTGTTTCAATGCCTTCACCCAAATAGCCATCAAACGGCACGGTAGAGACCCCAGCACCTAGACTAGTACCCGCTGCGCCACGATGATGTGAGTTACCCGTTACCGATAATGCACCCAAGCTACAACCATGGAAACCATTAGTAAAACTAATAATATTTTCACGACCAGTTACGTTACGAGCTAGCTTAAGCGCTGCTTCAACTGCATTCGTACCAGTAGGTCCAGTAAACTGCACCATGTACTCTAGATCACGAGGTTCAAGAATATGCTTTTTGAATACTTCAAGAAATTCGCCCTTGGCTTTGGTATGCATATCTAGACCATGTGTAATGCCGTCGTCTAGTATGTATTCCACTAATTTTTCTTTAAAGATAGGGTTATTGTGGCCATAGTTCAATGTACCTGCACCCGCCAAGAAATCTAGGTATTTGTTACCTTCTTGATCGAATAAATACGCGCCTTGTGCACGGTGAAAAACACGTGGAAAAGAGCGTGCGTAAGATTGTACTTCTGATTCGATTTCGTCAAAAATTTTCATATTGTTATCATCCTTTAAGTTCATAAATAGTAATTTCAGTACGAGGATAGAAAGCAAAAACTGAGAGTGAAAATATGATTTTCTGACTCATCGCATTCCTAACTCGCTGCATATAAATTCGTTGAGCTTGTGAATTCATATGGCTTTTTGATTTATAGGCTTCTTAATTTATGGGCTTTTTTATTTACGGGAAATGGACCAATCCTGACTAGGTACTCGGTATCATGCTGTCCTTTGAAGTGATCTTCTTTGTCAAACATCACAGATTCTTCTAAAGGAGCCTCTAGCTGGTCAGCAAGACGACGAAACAAAGCCCATGAACCTTCATTTGATGCCGTAATGCTTGTTTCTATGTAACGCACACCTGAACAGCTGGATCGTTCAAGTAATGATGAAACCATTTTTTTCGCCAAGCCTTGGCCGCGAGCTTTTTCACTAACAGCAACTTGCCAAACAAACAGGGTATCTATTTGGTTAGGAATAATATAACCAGACACAAACCCCAACATTTCACCGCCTTCAAGGCTAGCCGCGACCGACGTTTCGCTAAAATGGCTAGCTTGCAGCAAATTACAATATACCGAATTGGTGTCTAATGGCGGACAAGATGCCACCAACTGATTTACTGCCATTCCATCTATCGCACTAGGTTTAGTAAACACAATTTTTTCTGAATTCATAATCACATCCATTAGAAAACAAAGCATTATTAACCAGCTAATTTTACAAATCAGGTAACTATAAATAACTATAATGACTGATTTATATGAAGTTAATGTTACTTAACTGATTTTTAAAATCAAATTGATTTGATGTCTAATCATTCTACCTGAAAGCAATATCAAGTCCAGACTTTTATTTAGAGAACTAACCATTACAGCCATAACATTTCTCTTAAAGCTAGACAGGCTCTAGGATGAAAAGCACACACTAAATAGCGAAAAACATCATAAAAGAACATTTTTAGTTGCATATCCGCATCGAAATTCGGAAAATCCCGCCCCTATTCGGAGTTTTGCTTATCAGCATTCATTCATGCTGGTGAAGTGGGAAGCATTGGTATGGGTAAAAAAACCAGCTCCGATCGCTGTTTATATATTTTGCTTTCAATTATTTAGAGATAACTATGACAAATAAAACATCTATCCAAGGCTCGTGGGCGAGTCGATGGATATTCATTTTAGCGGCAACAGGTTCCGCTGTAGGCTTAGGCAACATCTGGAAATTCCCTTACATCACTGGAGAAAACGGTGGTGGGGCATTTGTTCTTGTTTATTTGGTTTGCATCTTGCTAGTCGGCATTCCAATCATGATGGCTGAAGTGTTTATTGGTCGTCGTGCACGCAAAAACCCTATAGACGCTTTAAGTGACGTCGCTGAAGAATCTGGAAGCTCCAAATCTTGGGGGTTAATCGGTTTAATGGGAATGCTGTCTGGCGTTCTTATCTTTTCATTTTATTCTGTTGTTGGTGGCTGGGTGCTTTATTACATTAAAGTCATGCTAACAGGTGAAATGAATGGCATTTCCTCTGATGATGCTGGTGCAGCCTTCGGCGCGCTCCTTGCTGACCCAGCAACACTTTTAGCTTGGCATACACTGTTCAGCATTATGACGGTAGTTGTGGTTGCTGCGGGTATCAATAAAGGCATTGAAACTGCGACTCGCATTATGATGCCAGCCTTGTTTGTACTGCTAATTATCTTACTTGGCTATGCGATGACCACTGGCGGTTTTGCGCAAGGTTGGAATTTCATGTTCGAGTTTGACTTCAGCAAGTTAACCTGGAACGCAGCTTTGATTGCATTAGGCCATTCGTTCTTTACCCTATCTTTGGGTATGGGCACCATCATGGCTTATGGCTCTTACATGACCAAAGATGCGTCCATCGGTAAGACTGTATTGGCTATCGGTGCACTGGATACGCTGGTCGCTTTGGTTGCTGGCTTAGCTATCTTCCCAATCATCTTCTCTAACGGTATGGATCCTGCGGCAGGTCCGGGCTTGATGTTTATTTCTTTGCCCGTTGCCTTTGGTCAAATGCCTTTCGGTCAGTTGTTTGGTGTTTTATTCTTTGTCTTAGTCGGCGTAGCTGCATGGACCTCTGCGATTTCCTTGCTAGAACCTACGGTTGCCTTCTTGGTTGAGCGCTTCAAAATGAAGCGTATCACAGCGTCTATTGGCTTAGGCATCGTGGTGTGGGGATTAGGCATTGCATGTCTAGGCTCATTCAGCTTTATGTCTGATGTAACCTTCTTCGGCAAAAATACTTTCGATTTCTTAGACTACATTACAGCAAACATCATGCTGCCATTAGGCGGAATTTTCATTGCACTGTTTGCAGGCTGGATCGTTAAGAACAAGTTTGCAAAAGACGAACTAAACTTGTCTGACACTGTATTTAAACTATGGAATTTTTCGATGAAGTTCACCGCGCCAATCGCGGTTGCTGTTGTGCTGTACTTCTTGATAAATCCTATGAAATAACACTTAAATAATTTAAGTGTTACTAATCTAGCTTTAATACAGATACCGAACCCCACTAGCGTACTGTGCCGGTGGGGTTTCTTTTTATAGAGACTGAAAACCTGTAGAGACTGAAAATCACATCGATCTTAACGCGTAATTTTCCCCTGCTGCTTGAATTGTCTTACTCAATTCAGACGCAACGTCAGCTTGTTGAACTTTATTCCAAACAATCTCATGAAAATAAAATGCTACGGTATTAATCGCAGGCTCTACGATTGCCACTAAACCACCCACTAACAAACTCCCCGTAATGAGATACGCAACAGAGAATGCTATTGAAAAATGCATAATTGCAAAAGTCATTGTTTTAGCCATGTTGAATCCCCTTCTTTCTTTAGTTTGATTAAAAGAAGAGTAAGTCAGACCAATCTATAAGAAAAATATATTATAGGTATAAATCTAATAGTTTTTTACTTTGAAATCTTCTCCATGAAATCAATCACACCTTCCAACACCTCAGAGTAGACTTTAACCTTTCCAAGATCCGTTACATCAGAGTTATGAGCAGCCAACCAAAAACTCGCACCAATCACTGCAACTGGCAACTGCCATTGCTGCATTTGATTAATCAACTCCTCCGCTTTATTGACCAATTCATTTTCACAAAAAACCAATACAGATTGGGCCTGAACACCTTCGACCAAGCTAGACCAATCGTTACTATGCTGTGTATTTGGAACGACACAACAAGACAAACCTTTGTCTAATAAAATAGCTGCTGCCATGAAGCACCAAAGGCTGCGCTGGGAAACTAATCCGGTAATCAACACCTTAGGGGCATTCTTCTGCTGTGTTTTAAAATTACTCACACGAGCGATTAAACACGACAGCACCACTGACTCACAAAATGCCAAGGCAGCACCTTTCCCCAACTGTTCGAAGCTTGGTAACAACCAATCTCGTATAGCGATTTCAGCAGGATATTGAGAAAAAATTTGCTGGTACATCTGCTCAATTTTATCTTCTTGAAAAGCCCTTGCCACTTTTACCAAGGACTCTTGCCATTCCAACCATTCGTTTGACGGAACAACGCCATCGAACGTCGCGCCTTTCTCCAGCAAAGCTCGCACCTTACTGACAGCCACACCCTGTTGAATCCAGCGTAATATAGCTTCTACGCGCTGCACATCGCCTTGATCATATAATCGATGACCCTTGTCAGTGCGCTTTGGCTTTAACAAGCCGTAACGTCGCTCCCAAGCTCTCAATGTAACGGAGTTCACCCCAGTTCTTAAGGATAACTCGCGAATGGGAAAATATTCAGAGCCGTCCAATAGCGCTAATTCATCTAAAGGCTCTTGGTTTTTTGCTTCCGCATTTTGATTTGACTGACTCATACATTTTTCCAATAAATCATCATTCATCTAAGGCAATAAACCCATTGTGACCTAAACTTCTATAACAACAAAAAACCAAACCATCAAAAAAAAACTATACAAATATTTTTTTGTACAAGTAGTTGCTTTTCTTATACGATTTTCTATATTGTATAAGAAAAGCAACATAAACACTGGGAAAAATAAGATGAACACATTAACTACCGGTCAAATTCACACTCCAACCTTTGACATCGCCATTGTTGGCGCAGGTCTGGCTGGCTGCTTGTGTGCGCATTTGCTCTCCCAGTCAGGCCAATCCGTTTGCGTAATAGACAAAAGCCGCGGCAGTGGTGGTCGAGCTAGCAGCAAAAAACTAGAAGGCGACATCAGTTGTGATCTCGGTACGCCTTATGTTGTTGCTAAGCACCCAGACATACTTAATCTGTTCAAACAACTTACCAAAGAACATGTGGCAGCCCCATGGAAACAGCTTAGTAAAGCGGGCTCACAAGCCTTTGTTGGTGTACCAAAAATGAGCGCCATCACTCGTCACTGGGTTCAAAATGCCAGCTTCATTACTAACACTCGTATTCAGCATTTGGATCAGATAACACAACAAGGCGATGATCAGCCAAACTGGTTATTAAGAGATGATAAATATCAGCCTGTCGTGATTGCAAAAAAAATAATCATCGCAGCGCCAGCACCACAAGCAGCTTCAATACTGTCTTCACACGAGAAACTAGCCGTGCTGCTACTGAGAGCAAATCAGGCTAGCGCGTCTTATCAATCACAGTGGGCTATGTGGTTAGAAACAGAATCTTGCGATTTAAATGCACTGATTGAACCTAAAAACTCCCCAATCAAACGCATGATAAAAGACAACTACAAGCCAATGCGCCACAGTGAAAAAGTCGACCGCTGGGTCATCCATACGGATTCTAACTGGACGAAGCAACACCTAGATTCAGATAAAGAATGGATCACTCAAACTTTGCTGCAAGCTTTTGCCGAAATAACCGAACACAGGATTTTAAAACATAGCGAGCCGCATCGTTGGTTTTTCAGCCGATTTGCCGAAAATAAAGGTAATAATCCCTTTGCTTGGTCGCCTGAGCACAATGTAGGACTAATCGGTGACTGGTTATGCCAAGGCGATGCAGAAGGCGCATTACTCAGCGCAATGTCTCTCATTAATCATATTAAAGATTCAAAATAGAACAATGACGTTGTCCATTGGAGGACTTATCTATGCCGCATTCTCAACCATCACCAGATCAGCTAACACATAAGATTCCTGTCGGAATTAGTGCCTGTTTATTAGGTGAAAACGTACGCTACAACGGTGGACACAGTCATTCCGATTATTGCGACAAAGTACTAAGCCATTATTTTGATTATCAAAAATTCTGCCCTGAAGTTGCTGCTGGATTTGGTACGCCTCGCCCAACACTTCGCTTAGAAGGCAATCCAGACGAACCAAGAATGGTCTTCAGCAAAAACTCTGAAGAAGATGTTTCTGACGTATTCATGGCTGCGTCTAACAAGTATCTGGAAAATCTATCGCATTTGGATGGCTACATCTTGATGAAAAAATCCCCAAGCTGCGGTATGGAACGTATCAAGGTTTATCAAGAAAATGGTCATCCTCACATGCAAAGAAGTGCAGGTCTTTTTACCAAAGCACTGCAACAGCGCTATCCATTATTGCCAGTGGAAGAAGATGGTCGTTTGAATGACCCAGCGTTAAGAGAGAATTTTTTATTACGCGTTTTTACCCATCACGATTTTCGTCACAGTATGGGCGAAGACGCTCGGATGAAAGACCTTATTGCTTTCCATAGCCGTTATAAATATATGGTCATGGCGCATTCTCAACCGATTTATCGCAAACTAGGACGTATGCTTTCAGGTAATGATCCAAGACCTTTTAACAAATTAAAAACAGCGTACTTTGAAACCTTGATGACAACACTCTCAAAACCAGCAGAGCGTAAAAATCATTGCAATGTACTCATGCATCTTGTGGGTTATTTAAAGCACGCTGTGGATGTGTCCGTTCGAAAAGATATTTTGGATGTGGTTGAGCAGTACCGCCGTGGCGAAGTTAATCTTGCCACACCTGTCACCTTGCTCCATCACTATCTAAAACATTACGGCAGTGAATACATCAACGAGCAAAGCTATTTCATTCCATATCCATCGCCTCTTGGCATCCGTAATACGGTTTAAGGTAGCGCAGTAGAATGAAGATTACACATCTGGTTTGGTTAAGAAACGACCTTCGCTGTCTAGATAATCCAGCTCTTTATTTTGCTTCTTTAGAAGCGAATTCAGCTAAAGAAAGCATTGCCGTTATTATTACTCCCACACCAGCACAGTGGGCACAACATAACGAATCAGACGCTAAAACAGGGCTTCGTGCTGGACTAATCAAAAACTTAGCAAAGACGCTGGCAACGCTTGGCATTCCACTGCATATCCTTGAGGCTAAAACCTTTGATCAGCTTCCGGATATAATCACAGAATATTGTCTCAGTAATAATATCAAACACCTTTGGTTTAACCGCGATCTGCCTATTCACGAGCAACAGCGCGATAAAGCAGTATGCGAGCAATTGCAACAACACCAAATTAGTGCTCATGTTCAGGCGACAGATATTATTGTTCCTCAAGATGTACTTAGCCAGCAAGGCACACCATTCAAGGTCTTCACGCCCTTCTTTAATCGATGGGTAGGCATGCTCGCTCAGCAAGATATAACGCCCCTACCAGCGCCTGAGCCACAGGCTAAAGCGTTGCCAGAACCCAATTTTGATCTGACATGGGAGAAACCATTTCGAGAGGATTTATGGCCTGCCGATCACGATACAGCCAAACAAAAACTTTGGCAGTTCTGTCACCACAAAGAACACCATTACCAAGAAGGCAGAGACTATCCGATTGAACCTGCTACCAGCACTTTATCACCTTATCTTGCACTTGGAGCTTTGGGCCCAAGACAATGCTTGGAAGCGATTTTCTACATATGTAATCAAGAGGAAAGACGTTGGCAAGACAGCATTTGGTTAAAGGAACTCGCATGGCGAGATTTCTACCGTCAACTGATGTCACACTTTCCTTTTCTTTGTAAAAGCCAGCCGTTTAAAGCGGAAACAACCGCGTTGATTTGGCGACAAAACGAAGAAGAGTTTCAGGCATGGTGCGAAGGTAGAACAGGTTTTCCTATTGTTGATGCCGCTATGCGTCAGCTTAACCAAACCGGTTGGATGCACAACCGCTTAAGAATGGTGGCTGCTAGCTTCTTTACCAAACTTATGTTTGCAGACTGGCGCAGAGGCGAAGCCTATTTTATGAGCAAATTGATCGATGGTGAATTCGCTGCAAACAATGGCGGCTGGCAATGGAGCGCATCAACAGGATGTGATGCTGCGCCCTACTTCCGTGTTTTCAATCCAACCAGACAATCGCAAACCTATGATAAGAACGGTGATTTCATTCGACGTTTTGTGCCTGAACTCGCCAAGCTAGATGCAAAGTCCATTCATGATCCAAAACCGGAACAAAGAAAACAATGCCATTACCCAAAGCCAATTATCGACTATAAACCTGCAAGACTAGCGGCTATCAAGGCATTTGATGAATTAAAAGGACGTTAGGCTAGGCGTGTTTTTCTAGTAACCATTTCAAGCATGTTGGCAAAACAGAAAAATACACCTATACTTTGAGCTGTAATATTTCTCAAACTAAGCTTTTACAGATCAAAACAAAATCATACAATCCGTAAAATTTTTTGGATTAATTAATTGCTATGCCTGATTCACCACAACACTTACACGATGTTCTTGTCCACTTACGACGCATTATCCGTGCTACAGATCTACAATCTAAGCGCGTTGTAAAGGCCTGTGGATTAACAATTCCTCAAATCATGGTGCTTCGCTCTATTGAAGAACTGGGCGATGTGACTGTACGAAAAATCTCTGACAGTGTGTCCCTCAGTCAAGCGACTGTGACGACCATACTTAACCGCCTAGAAGATAGGAAATACGTGGAGCGTGTTAGAGCTCAGAAAGACAAACGTATCGTTAATGCTCGCTTAACTTCCTCAGGCATGGAAATACTAAAAACCACGCCACCGCTTTTGCATGAAAAATTCATCGATGAATTTGATTCTCTAGAAGGCTGGGAGCAGACTCAAGTACTCTCTTCTTTACAACGCATCGCCATGATGATGGATGCAGAGAATCTAGATGCTGCACCTTTACTGGATATCAATTCACCTGATGCGTTAGTTTAAAAAGCGAACTCAACTAATCAAAATGGCCGCTAATTAGCGGCCTTTTTGATTTAATGTAATACCATCAAAACCATTATTTTAAATTCAGCACATCCTGCATATCATACATACCAGCTGACTTACCTTCCAACCAACCTGCTGCACGCACTGCACCTTTAGCAAAAGTCATACGGCTACTCGCCTTGTGAACAATCTCAATACGCTCACCTTCAGTTGCAAACCACACACTGTGCTCTCCAACCACATCGCCAGCGCGAATGGTTTCAAAGCCAATTTCTTTTTGAGTACGGGCACCAGTCTGACCTTCTCGGCCATAAACTGCACAATCTTTTAAATTGCGCCCTAACGCTTCAGCAACCACTTCACCCATACGCAGTGCCGTACCAGAAGGAGAATCTACTTTGTGACGATGATGAGCTTCGACAATTTCCACATCATATTCATCGCCCAAAATCCTTGCAGCAGTAGCAAGCAGCTTAAGGGTTAAATTCACACCAACACTCATATTAGGAGCAAAAACAACCGAAGACTGCTGAGCAGCCTCGTTTAACTTCGCTTTTTCAGCGTCATTTAGACCAGTTGTTCCAACCACGATGGCTTTTTTGTGTTTAGCACAGAAAGCAGCATTTTCTAAAGTTAACGAGGGAGTTGTGAAATCAATCAAAACATCAAAATCATTTACACAATCAGCTAATGAAGCAACGGCTGCAACACCCAACTTACCAACACCAGCAATCTCACCTGCATCTGCACCAATCAAGCTACTACCAGGCTTTAAAATAGCCGCGCCTAAGGATACACCTTCGGCATCATGAATGGCGGTGATTAGATTTTTTCCCATGCGCCCTGATGCGCCAATGACTGCTACTCGCATTTATCTACTTCCTCAATTTTGTCTGCGCAAACCATAACAAAAATTCACTTGAATCTCAGCATTAAAAATCAATAAGACCTACTGCAAAGTATAAAAAAGGAGCCGAGGCTCCTTTTTTATACTAATAGGCAAGTTGATTAAAATATTTCGTTTGGTTTCAGCTCATCAACCATATTTCGATCAAATTCAATAACACCATCTGACGGTATCTCGTCTACCGTATTACGCATTTTCGGGCGAGATGTATCATTTTGCTTAACAATAATCTCTACACGTCGGTTAGTCGCACGATTCGCAGGCGTATCATTGGGCACCAGAGGACGTGTATCAGCATAACCCGTTACAGCAAATCGACCTTGATCAAGTTGCCCGGTAGAAAACAGCTCCTCAGCCACAGAAATAGCTCGCGCCGATGACAATTGCCAATTCGAACGGAATCGACTACTTGCTATAGGAATATTATCAGTGTGTCCTTCTACCGAAATAGTACCTTGAATTCCAACAAGTACATCACGAATCAAGTCAATAACCGGAATGAAATCATAATTTAATTCAGCAGAACCCGACTTAAATGACCCCTGATCCTTTATCCGAATAGTAATAGTCTGTTCTTGTGTTTCAATTTCCACCGTACCTTTTGAAATCTCTTCTCGCATCACAGAGGCTATCATTTGAGCATCGCCTTCTGTTTCTTGAATTTTCTTCTCTTTTTCAAGATCAGCTTTAGATTTATCGACAAAGGTTACTGGTGCAGGTGAACCTGAATTACTTTGCTCTTTTAGTTCTGCATCACCAGGCTTACAAATAACTTCAAGCGTATTTTCAGGTGTACTGTCTGCTTTTTGTTTAACTTCATTAATTGGTGTCGGTTCAGGACGACCAGGGCTAAACTCCTGTGCAATCACAGAGGTTCCCATAGGAATAGATTCCGCTTCAACTTCACGCTGTACACCAAATGCCACTTTCAATGATCCTGCAAGTTGCTTAAATTTCAAAACATCCATTTCAGCGAATGACAGCAAAAGTACAAAGAAACACATCAACAAAGACATGAGATCCGCAAAAGTTCCCATGTAAGCAGGTAAACCCTCTACACATTCGGGGCAATCTGACTCTTCTTCATCACTCATTATCGAATCCGTTTACAACTAAAATATTATTCACGCTCAATTCGCTTACCTTCAGCTATGTAAGTTTTCAATGCGCCATCTAAAATACGAGGGTTCTGACCAGACTGAATAGCAAGCAAGGCATCCAAAATCAACTTCTGACAGGTTAATTCTTCATCGGCACGAATATTCAACTTCGCCTGTATAGGTAAACACACCATGTTGGCTAGCATGGCGCCATAAAGAGTGGTCAACAAGGCAACAGCCATTGCAGGGCCGATTGCTTTTGGGTCAGACATGTTTGCCAACATCTGTACCAATCCAACCAATGTTCCTATCATCCCCATCGCAGGACCCACATCACCAAAAGCTTTAAATACTTTCGCTCCAGCACTATGCCGATAATAAGATTGGTTCATATCTTTAGATAGTTGACTTCTCACAACATTACCGTCGTGACCATCCACCAGCATTTGAATGCCTTTTGATAAAAATGGATGACTTACTTCTTTACCTTCTAAAGAAAGCAAACCACCTTTACGCGCTTCATCAGCTAAACCGTAGATTTCATCGATCAATGTGTCTAACGGAATGCTTTTAAACATAAAGGCTTTTGCCGCAATTTTGCCTGCGCTAAGAAATTGACTTAAAGGATATTGCATCAAAACAACAAAGGTAGAACCAACTAATACAATCAGCGTTGACGCAGTGTCGATGAACATCCCTGCTGACCCACCGACAAAAATAGCGGCAATAATTACTATAAAAGATCCAACAAGTCCTATTAACGTTGCGATATCCACACACGTCTCCTAACAAAAAAGCTATAATACTACTGATACATTTTAATGATTCTATACGAAACAAAGCGGAAGAATGACATCTTCTTACATGATTTTTGTAATTTTCGTTAACACGTCCTCGAACAGTAGGTCATTTTCTGTTACAAAACGTAGGTTCAAACAAGAGTAATCATCATGTCTAGAAAAACCAATGTCCGTCATTTTGAAGAAAACCTCAGCGAATTAGATACGCTAGTCACTCAGCTTGAGTCTAATCAGCTTTCTCTTGAAGAGGCACTAAAAGCCTTTGAAAAAGGTGTTAAACTTAGTCAAGAATGTCAGTCTGTTCTCACCCAAGCTGAGCAAAAAGTTCAAATACTGTTGGAAAAACAAGATGGTGAGCACCTAGAAACTTTTGACCCGGAATTAAATTCGTGACTTTAGACGATTTTTCTCAATATGCTCGCCATAGAGTTGATGACTACCTTACACACAGTTTAGGCCAATACGAACCCGCTACTCATCTACAAAGTGCCATGGCATATAGCCTATTCAATGGTGGTAAACGCGTTCGCCCTATGTTGACCTATGCTGCCGCATCCTTATTTGGCGAAGCTAACAATCTTACTGACGCCAGTGCAGCGGCGATTGAATCAATCCATGCCTATTCCTTGATTCATGATGATCTACCTGCCATGGACGACGACGATCTACGTCGCGGCAAACCCACTTGCCACATACAGTTCGATGAAGCGACAGCCATACTTGCTGGTGATGCACTGCAGACTTTTGCCTTTGAATTATTGAGTGACTCGAAACATCAAAACACTAAAGTGCAACTACAATTGATTCAAGAACTTGTCCACGCTTCTGGTCGTCATGGTATGGTCACAGGGCAAATGATTGATTTGGCCAATGTTGGCAACAACATCAATATTGATGAACTTGAGCAAATGCACCAACATAAAACGGGCGCACTTATTCGAGCTAGTATTCGTATGGGAGCTATCAGTACTGGTGCCAAAAGCGAAGCAGATTTTGCTGCTCTAGATGCTTATGCCGTAGCAATTGGCCTAGCTTTTCAAGTTCAAGACGACATCATTGATATCACCAGTGATACAACAACGCTGGGCAAAACTCAGTTCTCGGATGAAGAGGCAAACAAACCAACTTATCCTAAGCTGCTTGGTTTAGCTGGTGCTCAAGCGCTAGCTCAAAGCCTACATAGCCAAGCCCTTACAGCGATTTCGCCATTTGGTGACGCCGCTCAGCCTTTAGTTGAGCTTGCGAACTATATTATTGGTCGTAACCACTGATATACTTACCCGCTTTTTTTAGATTAATTAAATGTGACCAAACCTGTGCCGATGTTCGAAGAGATACCTACTGCGCGACCTGACACGCCGCTACTTGATGAAGTCAACTCACCAGCTGACTTACGCGCCTTTAAAAAAGAGCAATTGCCAGCTCTTGTCCGCGAATTACGAGAGTTCATGCTTTACAGTGTTGGACAAACTGGCGGCCATTTTGGCGCAGGTCTTGGTGTCGTAGAACTTACGGTTGCCCTACATTATTTATACAACACACCAGAAGATCGCATTGTTTGGGATGTAGGTCATCAAGCCTACCCCCATAAAATTTTAACGGGTCGTCGTGAAGCTTTGCTCAACATTCGACAAGAAAACGGTATATCCGGATTCCCCAAACGCGATGAAAGTGAATACGATACTTTTGGTGTTGGTCATTCAAGTACGTCTATTGGTGCTGCACTGGGTATGTCTCTCGCTGCACGACAACTAAAAACTGGCCGCAAAGCTGTTGCTATCATTGGCGACGGCGCTATGTCTGCTGGCATGTCATTCGAGGCACTTAATCACGCAGGTGATGTTAAAGCTGATATGTTGGTCATTTTAAATGACAACGAAATGTCCATATCAAAACCAGTTGGCGCGCTATCCAGTTATTTTGCTCGCATTTGGGCTAGCAAGACCTACGACAATATTAGAGAAGGTGGTAGAAAAGTCTTTTCAGGCTTACCCTCTGCATTAGAACTCGCTCGTAAAGCCGAAGAACATATGAAAGGTATGGTATCGCCAGGGATGATGTTTGAAGAGTTAGGTTTTAACTATATAGGGCCAATTGATGGTCACGATATGGATCACTTATTAACCACTATATCTAACTTAAAAGATCGAAAAGGTCCTCAATTCCTTCATGTCATCACAAAAAAAGGTAAAGGCTTTGAGCCAGCTGAAGGTGATCCAATTGGCTATCACGCTATTAATAAAATCGAACCGGATCCAAAACCTAACGTAGAAAAAAGCAAACTGCCAAAATACTGCAATGTCTTTGGTAAATGGGTATGTGATGCGGCAGAACAAGACGATAAGCTTGTCGCAATTACTCCTGCAATGAAAGAAGGCTCAGATCTAATTGATTTTGCTGATCGCTTTCCAGAAAGATACTTTGACGTTGCTATCGCAGAACAACATGCAGTGACATTAGCTGCTGGAATGGCATGCGATGGCGTTAAACCCGTTGTTGCGATTTACTCGACCTTCCTACAACGTGCTTACGATCAGCTTATTCACGATGTGGCTCTACAAAACCTTGATGTCTTATTTGCCATTGATCGAGCAGGTTTAGTTGGCGAAGACGGCCCCACTCATGCTGGTGTTTACGATTTAAGCTATCTTCGTTGTATTCCAAACATGGTTGTTATGGCTCCGTCAGACGAAGACGAATGCCGTAAAATGCTACAAACTGGCTATGAATACAAAGGCCCAGCTGCAGTACGTTATCCGCGAGGAACAGGCCAAGGCGTCGACATTGAATCAACACTGAGCACACTTAAAATAGGTAAGTCTCGTACGCTACGAACAGGGCAATCAGGTATTGTTATATGTGGTTTTGGTCGCCCTACTTACGATGCACTAAAAGCAGCGAATACATTAGACGCAACCTTGCTCGACATGCGCTTTGTTAAACCGATCGATGAAGAAGCGTTACTTACTCATCGTGATGCAAAGCTCATCGTCACCGTTGAAGAAAATGCCATCATGGGCGGAGCTGGATCAGCAGTTAGTGAGTTCCTAATTGCGAATAACATAAACATTCCAACGCTTCACCTTGGTCTTCCAGATCAATATGAAGAACATGCTAGCCATGCTTCCATGCTAAAACGCGTAGGACTGGATGCAGATGGTATTCAGAAATCCATCGAGTTAAAACTGACCCATTTGTAATCACAAGCCATTAAAAATAAGGCCAGATTAATTCTGGCCTTATTTTTTAGTCTGTGGAGGCATTTAGTCAGCCATTTATAATCTCGACTACTTATAATCCTGACACGACATCACAATTTTTTTAGAAAGTGTCATAGCGCTATGACTTGTGTGATAAGCCGCTTCATTAATAAATAATGGATACGCGGTATAATCCCCCTGCCAAGTAATCTTTTCTCCAGCAAACGTTTCCATTACCACCTGACCAGGCTCTATTGGCTGAAAGTCTTTCTGATCAACCAGACTAGATACCAAACCTTCTCTTTGTCCATTTTCGTTAACTGGCAAATGTAGATTTTCAGAATATTGAAATGCATCATATTCATCTGGTATTTCTAAAGCTGTGCCGCTATTACAAAGCTCAACAAAGTCCAAAATATGCTTCGTCAGTTCCTCCATTAAACCCAGGGTTTCTTGTTGAAGCACTGAATTTGGTTGGGGCCCTACTTCGACAGTTACACCTTGCTGAGCCACAGTAAGTAAGAAGTTCTGCTTTTCCTCCGGCACATTATCTTGAAAATAGATATTGGCGTGTGGCATCCGATGCTTTACATAACCACCTAACAAAACAGTGAAGGCATTTTTACGTTGTAACATCAAACAAGCTCCCATATTTGATGTTGTATTATGTAAATCAATCAAAAACTCGTAGGGGGAATTACCTTTAGGACCAAACTCAATATTAATTTTTTTAGCCAATAACGCTTCGTACCCTGTCTTATCCATATCATCAAGGCCAACACCAAACTCACGATTCAGATCTGTTTCAATATAACGAACGGATTGCTCACAGGCTCTTGGATTAACAATACGAGCGGTAATATCCAATGTATCCCATTGCTTCAATGTTTGTTGAGCCAACCATTTTTTCACCAAATAAATACCGGATAATTCATTTCCATGAGTGCCACCAATTAAGGCAATACGCTGCATTTTTTTCATATTCACTTATATCTCCAAAACGCCGCACAACATCCATAGTGGCGGCGCCATTTAATTAAAACGTTATGACCAATTCGTATACTGAGCAAAAACAAGAAATATCCAACTAAGCACATAAACCATTATAATGACCGGAAAAATAGTCTTAACCCATTCAGAAAAGCCCACTCGTGCTAATGCCAGCATGGCTAAAGTGCCGCCAGACGTTGGAATGATTAAATTGGTAATACCATCACCAACCTGAAAAGCGAGAATCATTACTTGGCGACTAATACCCACCAAATCAGCAAGAGGAATGAGAATCGGCATAGTCACTAAAGCTTGACCTGAACCACTTGGGATAAATAAGTTGATTATTCCTTGAATCACACTGATGGTGACTGCAATAAGCGCATCCGGCATGAAATCGATCAGCAAATTTAAGGTGTGCACAATAGTATAAATAATTTGCCCATCTTCAAGTACGACCTTGATTGATGCTGCCAAGCCAATAACCAAAGCACCAGCAGTCACTTTCGAAGCCCCGTCAATCATATGTTTTACATATTGATTCGCCCCGATTCGACAAATAGCAGCAATGACAATAGACATAACGATAAAGACAGCAGTGATTTCTTTAATATACCAACTACGGCCTAATACGCCCGTTCCAGCGAGATAGGAACACCCAGCAATAACTACAATACCTGCTAAAAAAACCAACATAACGCAGACATCACGAGAGTTCATACGATAGTCAGAAAGCTGTTTGGACAGTTGATCCGATGTAGATTCTTCTGCTTTAGCTTTTGGCGCAACAAATTTAGTGATGTACCAAGCCAATAGACTTAGAGACAAAAAGGTCAGAATACACCGCAACAAAGCACCAGAAAAAATAGGTAAGCCCGCAATACTTTGAGATACACCGACGGTATAAGGATTAATAGGAGAGAGAGCAAAACCGATACCGATACCGCCTATCGCAATACAGGCGCCAACAAGGTTTTTATAGCCAAGCGCACTGGATACCAACAAGGCCACAGGCACCAAAGCAATGTTATTTTCAAAACCAACAGCGATACCAAACACACCATATAAATAGGTCGATAACCAAATAAGTAAATTACCGCGCTTAAGTCCTATACGCTTAACCGATGTTCCGACAAAATTTTCCAGTGCATTAGTACGATATAAAATATTAAAGAGACCGCCAGCAATAAATACAATAAACA
The DNA here is from genome assembly GCF_002792415.1 of Marinomonas sp. BSi20584. Lineage (NCBI taxonomy): Bacteria > Pseudomonadati > Pseudomonadota > Gammaproteobacteria > Oceanospirillales > Oceanospirillaceae > Marinomonas > Marinomonas sp. BSi20584. Next base: position 72,681 of record NZ_KZ454870.1, on the reverse strand, counting down.
GATACTGCGCAGATTGAATTAGCCCTTGTGGTATAGCCACAAAAATATCAAAGACATTATTCACCACTGAAGCAAGAGTGTTACTGCTAGTATCCTCAGCTAAATAATGAAACGATCCCGCAACCACGCGTTGCCGACCATCAACTTTTTCCAGGTCATAAGCTCCTTTTGGCACTATCCAAGAAAGCGCACTGGCCACCAATAAAATATAAAATATCAGCACCATTGGATCTGGCATTCTTAAATACCAAGCCCGCTTATCTTTTATCTGACTCGAATAGCTTTTATCTTCATTAATATCCGGCACAATAGTTCCCCACATTTTGTTTTTTTATATCCGCATTTTTTGCGAACTTATGAATAATGAGCTCAATTAAGAATAAATATTTCACATATAAGCTATTCGAACAATAGCCATTTATGTATAGTTATATTCGAAAAAACTATGAGCTATAGCAATGCAATACAAACAACTTCAAGCATTTTTAGCTGTTATTGAGAAAGGCTCTTTCTCTCAAGCAGCCATGACACTGCAAGTATCTCAGCCATCAATAAGTCGACTTATCAAAGACTTACAGGACAGTATTGGCTTTGAATTATTCCAAAAACAAAAAGGAAGAATGATTCCAACAGCCGAAGCCATGGCTTTTTACGAAGAAGTAAAAGGTGTTGTTCATGGCATTCATCATCTAGAAAATTTTGCAGAAAATTTAAAGCAGTCGACCCATGGAAACCTGACAATTGGCTCAACTCCTGCGCTAGCAACTCAATTAACTCCGACTTTAATACGTCATTTTGTCGACGAAAATCCAGATGTTCACATCAGTTTATTAACAGACAGTGTTGATCAACTAATGAGAGGGTTAAGGCATGCCAAATACGATCTAATTCTTACGAATCATGCAGACTATCATTCGGGTTTTATTGAAGAACCGTTAATTGATGTTGATTGGGTATGTGTTCTACCAGAAAGCCATCCTTTGGCACAAAAAGATGTGATAACGCCTACAGATTTAAATGGCGAAAACCTTCTAAAGTTGATTGATGAAGATGGTATGGAATGGCACAGCCATAAAAGCTTGTTGAAAGAACACAACATTAAAATCCGCTCACAATTTTCTACTCAACGCTCACTTTCAGGATATGGAATGGTAGCTGCTGGACTCTGCATTGCGCTCTTAGATCCCTTTAACGCTAGCATGTGGACTGGACTAAATGTTGTAACTCGGCCTTTTAGACCACAATTAAAATATCGCTACACCATGTATTATTCTGCGGACCATATTCGAAGTAAATTATCGAGAGAGTTTTCGGCTTGTGCAAAGCGCAACATTAAAAAAATGCCTCTATATAAAAGCATTAAATAAACTCACTTATGACATTAAAATCAAACATAACGCTAAAAAATCTAGCGCTATGTTTGAATAAGAAGAAGCTACTGTTAATTAAGAACTAGTCAATTTCAAGCCCACTATTCCAGCGCAGATTAAGCCAAGACTGATTAGCTTTAATGTCTGGGCTGATTCATCAAACAACAAAATACCCAGTATTGCTGTGCCAACCAAACCTATGCCAACCCATACTGCATAAGCCACACCTACAGGCAATGTTTTCATCGCCAAACCAAGTAATACAAAGCTAACAATCAATGACAAAATAGTCCCTATCGAGGGCCATAACTTGGTAAAGCCCTCGGTATATTTCAAGCCAATAGCCCAACTTACTTCCAATAACCCTGCAATGACTAGAATAAACCAGCTCATAAAAACACCTCATATTATGAGGTCGTCCTCATTATTAATTGGAGCGGTGAGGTCGTCCCCACATCATTAGTCTTTAACATTATATTTTAAGAAACGTCTTGCCTAGCTCGAACTATCGCAGAATCTACAGCAGACAAAGCCTGCGGACTATTTTTCCAACAGGTTGTTCTCAACATCGAAGCAACCATACCAGCGATATCTTTGGCTTCATAAGCAGCCAGTTTTTCGAATGAATCAATACCGATTTCTTCAAAACGCTTAATAACGGTAGGCCCAACACCTTTCAATTCAAGTAATGCTTGTTTCTCTTGCTCTGAAAATGCCATGTTTAAAATCTCTCCCTCAGTTAACATTTATCCTTTAGATCTGCCCGTTTAAAGCTGTCAATTAAACCATATTATGTAGTCCGTGGCGCAAACATAATAATAGCCATACCTAAAAGCGCCACAGCAGACCCAATCATATCCCAAGTGGTTGGACGAATACCGTCAACAATCCACAGCCATAAAACAGCCATAAAGATATAAACGCCACCATAAGCGGCATAGACTCTTCCTGATGCAGTTGGATGCAAAGTCAGCAGCCAAGTAAATACAGCTAAACTTAACGCCGCTGGCACTAGTAACCAGATCGTTTTCCCTTCACGCAACCAAAGATAAGGCAAGTAACAACCGACAATCTCTGCCAATGCCGTCAGCATAAAAAGACTTATTGTTTTTAACTCAGGCAAAAAAGAGTTCCTTCTAATGATGTGGTCAACGTGCCAGACACATAGGTACAAAGCGAATGCCATTAAAATCAGCCTCACTTCCTGTTGCCTCAAACCCATAAGATTCATAAAAGCCAACCGCATTCACCGACGAACGCAGGCTGATTTCTTTAGCTTCTGACGTATCTAATAAAGCATTAAGGAGTCGCTTTCCTATCCCCTGACCTTGCAGCGATTTAGACACAAATAAGTGAGTAAGATAATTGCCATCGCGTAACGCACCAAAACCAACGATTTCGTCAGCACAGACGACTTTAAGTGTCTGAAAGCGCGTTGTATCAAACGTTGTTACAATATCTGGCAAAACACGCGCTTTGTACTCAGCCTTACCTTGATCATTAAAATTAGGCAACACATCCACAGCAGATACTTGGCCAATAAAGTGCTTAACAAGTTCCAAATCAGCCATATCAACTTTCTGAATATCCATTTCTACTCCGTAATTACTGAATCTATAGTCGACAGTGTTTCGCCAAAAATGCCAGTTTACAAGCTAAATGCAAAATACAGAACGCAGTTCGGAGACTTTTATTGAAACAGCTAAATTGAGAAGACTTCTCGTGATGAAGGAATAAAGACAAAAATGGCCTAGCCGATCTATTGATTACAGATCGGCTAGGCCATTAAAGATGGACAGGATGAATTATTAAGCTGATTTTGCGATACGTTTGTTACTCATATAAATCATTGTGATGGCACCAATTAATAATAAAATGGCAACATATCGATTACTGTCTAATGGAATAATATTGTTATCTAACCAACCAAAATGATCGATGATCAAACTCATGATCAACTGACCAGAAATTGTACACACTGTCGCCGCTGCGATACCGATTTTGGGCACAGCAAACACCACGATCAACATGTACATTACGCCAAATAAAGCCCCACTAAGTTGCCATTTTGGCGCACTAAAAAGGGTGACCTCATGGTTCGATTCAAAGAAGAAAAACAATAAGAACGAGATAGCGAAACCAATCACAAAAGTCAGCCAAGCACTGGCTATCACGCCAACACTATTACCAAGACGTCCATTAATTGAAGATTGTACAGACAGGGCAACACCGCCCAATATCAACATAAAAACTGCGAAAAATACGGTCATACTATTTGCTCCTAACTCAAAAGCCAAAGGGCGACAACAATCATCACCACGGCCAAAATTCGATACGGATCAATCCCGCGCTTTTCACTGCCTAACAAACCATAATGATCAATCACTAGGCTCATGCCGATTTGTCCTAATAAAACACTGGTCATTGTCATACCGACACCAATAATCGGTGTCGCTATGGTGAGAAAAACCACATAAACAGGACCCAATACACCGCCGGTCAGTAACCATTTAGGCTGTTTGAATAGCTCAGGTAAATTAGGCTTAGCAAAGAAAATCATGATCAATGACAACAATATTGAACCAATCATAAAAATCGCCAACGTGGCTGAAAAATGACCTACCAACTCACCTAAAGGCCCTAAAAGTCCAGCCTCAATAGACAATCCCATGCCCGCTGCCAACACCAAGAGATAAACAATTATTTGCATACGTTTCATTCCACTCGTTTTCGTTGCGGGCATTCTTCATTAGTGCTTAAATTAAATCAATAACACAGATAACAAGTGATAATTGCATTATGAGCATCAAACCTCTTAGGGTTTTTCTTTCCGTTGCCAAAACAGGTAGCTTTGTTGCTGCAGCACGCGAGTTGGATTTACCGCCCTCTTCTATCTCTCGATACATTTCATCCTTGGAAGAAGACCTTGGCCAGCGCCTTTTTTATAGACACACCCGTGCGGTAAAACTCACCGAAGTGGGCAATTATTATTTCGCTGAAGTAAGAGAGGCATTAACAAGTTTAGATTTAGCGACAGAGCACGCCAAAGGCTCTCTTCTAACACCACAAGGTAACTTGAATATTAATGCGCCGGTTTCATTTGGCCGTTTACACTTGTCAAAATTAATCTGTCAGTTCCAACAGCGCTACCCAGACATCAACGTCGAGCTGATGCTTACCGATGCCTATGTTGATCCCGTAGCGAATGGCTCTGACATTGTTATTAGAATTGGTGGTTTTGAAGACTCTAGCCTCAATTATCAAGCCGTTGCCGACGAACAATTCGTACTGTGCGCTGCACCCAGTTATCTTGAAAACATGAAAGGAAAAATCGGTTCCCTAATTCAGCCTAAGCAACTTCTCGACTTAAACTGCTTGGTTTATAAGGGTAATAACGGACGTCGTAACTGGTTCTTCCGACAAGAAGAAAAGCCAGTATTCGAATGTATTGAAGTCGCTGGTAACTTATGCAGCAATAATGCGGATATTTTGGTACAGGCAGCTTTAGCTGGCCAAGGGGTTATCTTATTTCCACGCTGGTTGGTGTTTCAGCATTTGGCGTCTGGGGAATTGGTCGCCTTGCTAGAACACTGGGAAGGATCAGAAAAAGATACTCAACAAAGTATTTACGCTCTCTATCCAGGCAATCGAATGAAGTCATCAAAGGTTGTGTATTTTCTCGACTTTATGGCAGATTTTTTTGGCCGTTCGCATCCTTACTGGGATAAACGCCTAATTGAAAATACATAAAAATAAGGAGCAGATAAAAATCCATCTGCCCCTTATTGGATAATTTTCTATATTATTTTGCTGTAATAACGTCCATCACTAGCTTCCCGTCTACTTTGATCGGGCCATCTTCTTTCGCACCTAAGGTGTATTCAAAAATACCTGTTTTCATGCCACCAGCTTCACCATGCAACATCAGCATTAACATTTCACCAGACTTAACAGATTCAGTAAGGATCGCTGCCACATCATGGTTTTGACCTTTTTTAAGTGGTGCATAGGCCACCACAGGACCAGGCTTCATCGCTTTATCTGTACGATGTACAACCAACCAACCGTTGCTATCCGCCATTACCATGTCAGCGCTGACTGTTCCGCCCGATACATCCTGATCACTGCCTTTAACAGCAAGTTTACCGCTCATTCCATCCGCTAACGCAGCACCAGTCATTGTCAAAATACCTAAACCAAGCGCAATACGTGAAAATGTATTTTTCATAATAAACCTCTAAATTGTGTCTTATTGAGTAGTATTTTTCTTTTACATTCATAGCTACGAGCACAATTTAAAAAGGTTTCAGCAAATAAATGTTTTTTTAAATTATTTTTCTAAAACCTCAAAATGAGGGTTAAAACATAAAAAAGCCAACCTGTTGAGGTTGGCTTTGACGATCATGATTTCTAAATCATAAAGACGTTGGGTATAGCCTACCGTGAATGGCTGGCCCAGTTGGCACGCCGGTTGGAGAGCCTCCTGCTGGCTCAACACTAATACCAAACGTCGCATGACGAATCACCGCAGGATCATAATTAATTTGTTTTTGAATCGGTGTAGAAACATTCGCCAATAAACCTAAAGATCGTGGTGTTGGCCCAATTTCATCCGCCTTAATCCACAATTGATACGTTTTACCTGCCGCTTGTCCTTGTGCAGTAACAGGGCGAACCGTCAGCTGACGGGTTTCAATATCCAATGACATAATAAAAGCTGGCTGCTTATCATCAGCTTGAAACACTGCGACAAAAGGAGCGTTGGCTTGAATACTAGGCGCTATTGGTGGTTTAACAACCATAAAGATGGCAAGACAAGCCGCAATGGCCGATGCACCTAATGCACTGAATCGCCACCGTTTTAGTTTAATCCGCATTGCTTCCATTTCGACAACAACGGCAGAAGAAGCAGCAGCAGTGCTCATTAATGTATCGTGCAGTGACTTATCGTTCATTGCTTTATTATCAATGCGTTGATCAAGCTTAGCCAAAATATCATTGAATAGATCTTTTCTTGGCTCTGCATCCTGCACATAGTCATTTAATCCAGCAAGGTGTGCTTGCCAGTTTACAATGGCTTGATCGAGCACAGGGTCGTTCACACGTCGTGCTTCTACCGCGTCGCGCTCGTCTTTATCCAACGTACCGAGCACGTACTCTGCCGCCAATGTGTTAATGGATATTTCTTCGTTGTTATTCATAAATTCATACAACCTTGCAGCTGCTTAATGCTGCGATGAAGCCAAGTTTTAATAGTGCCTAGCGGCTGCTCGAAACGTTCTGCAAGCTCTTGACGAGAAAATCCGTCTAAATACGCAGCCTTAATCATCTCCGCACGAGGTGATTCAAGCTCAGCCAAGCAAGCCTCAAGTTTTAATAAATCTCGGCTCTTAGTAAAAGAGTCATCTGGCGTCATCGAATCATCTGCGATTAAATCAAAATCTACATCGACATCACTGTCTGGCAGTTTATTTTTTCGTACCTCATCAATAGTACGGTTACGTGCAATGGTAGCCATCCAAGTTATTGGTGACGCAACGCTTGCATCAAAACTCTCCGCCTTTTCCCATATCTTAAGATAAACCTCTTGCAGCACCTCTTCAGATGCTGCCTGATTCTTCAAGATACGATAAACAATGCCAAAAAGTTTCCGGTGAGTAGCCTCATATAACTCAGAGAAGGCCAGACGATCTTCTTGAGCGACTTTAAGCAGCAAATTTGCCAAAGATTCTGTCGTGTTCTGTTCCGATAATAAAGATTGATTCATAAGACTCGTATCAATTAAGTATCCACTTCGTAGAATGTTAGTAGCGTCAGCAGACTATTGGCTATTAGAAAATAAAATAGGTTTTCGCAAACAAAGCTATTGCGGCAGTATTGCACTTTTTTTAGCCAAACCCAAACTAAGGCGCTATAACTTCAATAAACCATTTAGGTTGCATGCTCTCGAAATCTGTTCGAATATTAGCAGGTAAATAACTGGCAGAATCTAGTACAAAAGCCTTCCCATCAATCCGTTTAAACACCACCCAATGCCAGAAGTTTTTGCCTTCTTCTTGATGGTGCTTAATAGCTAGCAGAGCTAGGGAGGGTAAAGCATGCCACGACTCAAAAGGGATTTCATCGATAGACGTTACAACGCCAGCGGCAGACAGCATTTGTCTTACATACTGCGTATCTGACCAAAGAGATTTATCATCAGCATAAATTCCCATCGCATTGGCAGAAGCTTTCATTTGTGAATACGTTTTACCCAAAATATTCGCCACAGAAGCGATACCACATCCTGTGGTTTCTTCTTGTATTACAGGTTCAAACACATTCAACTCCCGATAATTTAGGATAGTTATTCTCCATCAGTACCTTAAAGTCATTAAAAGTTTCTTGGCTAAACACATGAATACCGTGCTGCACCAACAATGCAGCAGCCACGCCTTGTCCTTGCTTTTTAATACCACCAAACGAGCCGTCATAAATCGTTGCACTCCCACAAGATGGGCTGGACTCGGTCAACATGGCAAAACGAATATTATGTGCTTGGCAAACTTGCAACGCCAAATGTGCGCCATTTATAAATGCTTCAGAAACATCCACGCCATCATTACCTATAACCCTAGAGCCGCCCGACAATACATCCGATCCTGCGCCAACGTCAATCTCAGCTGGCGGCCGAGGTGTAGGCAACCCACCAGCCACTTCGGGGCAAAAAGACACCAGTTCAAAATGCTCAGCCAACCAGCCAAAATCGGCCTGACTCATGGGGAGATCACTGCCGTTATAACGTACCTTACAACCCATTAGACAAGAGCTAACTAACAATTTTTCCATGAGAACTCTTTAAAAAAATAAACAAAAAAATAAAACACATAATAAGGAAAGCAGTCCTAAAAATACTCAATGAAAACATGCTACTAAATCAATAACGCATAAAGACAGACTGACTACCAAGCTTTCAACAAACAACTAACCTAACGTACAATAATCTAATAGGTCGCTATGTTTAATATACATTTCAGATAAATCACAGGCCGTGAGAAATTTTACTCAAGCTTCCCTTCATCCTATTTAAAAAACTAGACCAAGGTATTTATCAGAGGTTTCGCCAGTAGAGCACTAAAGCAAAACAAGAACTTCTTATAAAAATAATGATACTTTTGCTGGCCAGAAAGCAAAAACCGCTCATTTACGAGCGGCCTTCTAAAATATGCCTATTTAAAATATGCCTATTTAAAATAGGCCATATGTATGCAATTACAAAGTTTCCAACGCTGCAGTTAACGCGGCCATCTCTTCGTCTGTACCAATAGTAATACGTAGGTAGTTGCCGATACGCGGTTTATTGCTACCAAAGAAACGCACGAGGATGCCCTGCTCTTTTAGATTAAGGTAGATTTGCTCGGCGTCTTTATCTGGATGTGTCGCGAAAACAAAGTTTGTTGCAGATGGAATAATATTGAACCCCAATGCTTCGAGGTCTTTAAAAGATTTCTCACGAGTGGCGATGGTTTTTTCGCAAATTTCTTTTAAATAAGCTTCATCTTCCACAGCAGCAGTGGCACCAGCCAAGGCAACACGATCAATTGGATAGGAGTTGAAGGAGTTCTTTAAACGTTCCAAACCTTCGATCAAATCTGGATGCCCCAATGCGTAGCCAACACGAATCCCAGCTAAAGCACGAGATTTAGACAAGGTCTGCACAACCAATAGATTTGGGTATTGGTTAATCAAAGACACCGCGCTTTGAGCGCCGAAGTCCACATAGGCTTCGTCAACTAACACAACCACATCGGGGTTCGATTTTAGTATTGCTTCAATATCGGCCAAAGGCAAAGCCTTGCCTGTTGGCGCGTTAGGGTTGGTTATGACCACACCTGACACGTCTAGGTTTTCGTAATCCGCAGGAATGATGTCGAAATCATCGTTAAGCGGGATTAGCTTTGGTTCGATGCTGTATAAGCCAGCGTACACTTTGTAGAAGCTATAAGTGATATCGGCGAAAGCCAATGGCTTGCCACCAGCAAAATACCCCATGAAAGCCAAGGCCAACACTTCATCTGAACCGTTACCAACAAAAACTTGGTTCGCATCTAATTGGTAGTTTTTTGCCAAGGCATTTTTCAGCGTAGCGCAATTTGGATCTGGATAAAGACGCAAGCGTTCACTTACTTCAAACGCCATCGCTTCTAGAGCTTTAGGCGATGGCGAGTATGGGCTTTCGTTGGTATTTAGCTTGATGTACTTTTTGTCTTGCGGTTGTTCGCCTGGCACATAAGGGTCAAGAGAAGCAATTTTATCTGTCCAAAAACGACTCATGGAGTACTCCATTATTTTTCAGCAAAAGTAGAAGGTGCAAAAGAGTTCAAACCAAATAAGGCCTCTAATGAGGCCTTATTTTTGTATTACGTTTTTCTATATGGCCTAAGATTAATCTTGTGGGCGCATATGTGGGAACAACAATACATCACGGATCGAAGGTGCATTAGTGAACAACATCACTAAACGGTCGATACCGATACCTTCACCAGCCGTTGGTGGTAAACCGTATTCTAGAGCATTGATGTAGTCTGCATCGTAATGCATGGCCTCATCATCACCCGCGTCTTTTTCTGCAACCTGACGCATGAAACGCTCAGCTTGGTCTTCTGGGTCATTAAGCTCAGAGAAGCCGTTAGCGATTTCACGACCACCAACAAAGAATTCAAAACGGTCTGTTATGAAATCATTGTCATCATTACGACGCGCAAGTGGAGACACTTCCGCAGGGTATTCAGTAATGAAAGTCGGTTGATCCAATTTGTGCTCTGCGGTTTCTTCGAAAATTTCAGTCCAAAGTTTACCCAAGCCCCAGATTGGTTTCACGTCGATTTTTAGTTTCTTCGCTACAGCAGTCGCGCTTTCTAATGTTTCTAGATCCGCCGCCGTCAATTCTGGGTTGTAGTGCAGAATCGAATCAAGCATGCTCATACGGACAAACGGCGCACCGAAATCGTATTCAGAACCTTGGTATGTCACTTTTGTTGTACCAAGTACTTTTTCTGCAACGGTGCGCAGCATGTCTTCCGTTAGATCCATCAGATCTTTGTAGTCTGCATACGCTTGGTAGAATTCGATCATGGTGAATTCTGGGTTATGACGAGTCGACGTACCTTCGTTACGGAAGTTACGATTAATCTCGAATACACGCTCAAATCCACCCACAACCAAACGCTTCAAATAAAGCTCAGGCGCGATACGCAAATACATGCTCATGTCCATCGCATTGTGATGCGTAATAAATGGACGAGCTGATGCACCACCTGGAATAGTTTGTAGCATTGGCGTTTCAACTTCCATGAAACGACGATCTTCTAGGAAGCGACGAATCGTAGAGATGATTTTTGAACGCATTTGGAAAGTCTCGCGAGACTCTTCGTTTACGATCAAATCAACGTAACGCTGGCGGTAGCGCATTTCCATATCTGACAAACCGTGATGCTTATCTGGCAATGGACGTAGAGACTTGGTTAGCAATTGCGCTTCTTGCATATCAATGTACAAATCGCCTTTACCAGATTTATGCACAGGCCCAGAAATACCAATGATGTCGCCCAAATCCCATGTTTTTTGATCAGCTAATAGCTCAGGGCTCAAAACTTTACGGTTTACGTAAGCTTGGATTTGACCCGTCATGTCTTGTAGCAACATGAAAGCGCCACGGTTACGAATAATACGACCAGCGATGCTAACTTTATGGTCTTTCTCTTCTAGCTCGTTTTTTTCTAGTTCACCGAATTCGGCTTGTAGGTCTGCTGCATACGCATTTGGACGAAATGTATTTGGATAAGCATTTCGTTCTGCACGAATAGCAGCCAATTTACCGCGACGTTCTGCTACTAAGCGATTGTCGTCAGATTGTGCTGTGGATTCTGTGTTATTTTCGTTAGCCATGATTTGCTATCTACTCTTTTTTGAATGTTCTAAATAAGGAACGGCGCTTTATAAGCCCTGTTTTAAACTTGCAATGATAAACTGGTCTAAGTTTCCATCTAGCACAGCACCAGTATTGGAAGTTTCCACTCCTGTACGCAAATCCTTAATACGTGACGCATCCAATACGTAAGAGCGAATTTGACTGCCCCAACCGATATCAGATTTGCTATCTTCCACAGCTTGCGCCGCTTCGGTACGCTTCATCATTTCAAACTCGTACAATTTGGCACGAAGTTGTTTCATGGCAAAGTCACGGTTAGCGTGCTGAGAACGCTGGTTTTGACATTGCACCACGATGCCCGTAGGAACGTGGGTAATACGTACTGCGGAGTCGGTGGTGTTTACGTGCTGACCACCGGCACCGGATGAACGGTAAGTATCAGTACGAATATCCGCCGGATTAATTTCAATATCGACGTTATCATCGATCTCAGGCGAAACAAAGACAGACGCAAACGACGTATGACGACGGTTGCCAGAGTCAAATGGAGACTTACGAACCAGACGATGTACGCCTGTTTCAGTACGCAACCACCCAAACGCATAATCGCCTTCAAAACGAATGGTCGCGGATTTGATTCCGGCCACATCGCCTGCAGATACTTCCATCAGCTCAACTTTAAAGCCTTTGTCTTCACCCCATCGCAAATACATGCGCAATAGAATGTTGGCCCAATCTTGAGCTTCAGTACCACCGGAGCCTGACTGAATATCCAAGAAAGCACTGTTTTCGTCCATTTCTTTGGAAAACATACGACGGAACTCTAACTTGGCTAACAAAGCATCTAGCTCTTCTAGCTCAAGTTGAACCGCTTCTACTGAATCTTCGTCGTTTTCTTCTACGGCGATCTCTAGTAGCTCTTTGGAATCGTTCACGCCGGATTCCAAACTGTCAAGAGTTTCAACAACGGCTTCAAGCGCAGCACGCTCTTTACCAAGTTTTTGGGCGTATTCTGGGTCGTTCCAAATAGCTGGATCTTCCAGTTCACGGTTAACTTCCTCTAAGCGTTCTTTCTTTGACTCGTAGTCAAAGATACCCCCGAAGGGTTAAAGCACGAGCTGAAAGGTCTTTTATCTTAGAAAGTATCGGGTTTATTTCCATATTGGCGTCAATTTGCTATAAACAGTGTGGATAAATGTGATTCGGAATTGTAACGAATTTAGTCGCAGCATAAAATGCCATTCGCTACCCAATGATGGAAAAACAGACCATTTTTTGTGGGCCTTGCTATCAAATGGAGTCAATATGGATAAGCCAACCGTTTCAGTCGCCATACTGGGACAAAATTATAAGATAAATTGCCCTAAAGGGCATGAAGCAGATTTGAAAGAAGCTGCTGAGTATTTAAACAATCAAATGAATGAAATCAAAGCCAGCGGCAAAATCGTTGGACTTGAAAAAATAGCAGTACTTGCGGCATTGAATATTACTCACGATATGCTTAACAACCGAAAATACGCCCGTTCTAACGAGCAACAGTTACGAGAACTGACGTCGCAGCTTGATGCTGCTTTATCGCATGAAACAAAATTGGTTAATGAATAAACATTCGTGGCTTATTTCTTGATCTACTTTTTTGATTGCAAGCGTAGAACACGAATTTTCTTCATACAACGCAGAAAACGATTTGCGCTATTAAGTGATTTCTACAGTGAGTTACTTTATACTGAAATTCGTTTCCTGGGTTGTTCGAAGCGGCTTAACGCCCTTGAGCCTATGAGTAATACCCCGGAAAGAGCCTGTTGGTTTGGTGTGCATGTCCGTGCGTCGGAAAGCCTAAAGAGTCACAGTTCTTTCCACCTTGAACCACTGGGTTCAAGGCCAATAGCCGAAACGGCAACTTGGGAAACTCTTTTATGACCTCTCATCTCGATCCTAGACAGACACTTCGTCGTCAATTACGTCAAACCAGAAGAAGCTTATCCGAAGATGAGCAACTTAATGCATCAACAGCATTGTTATCAAACCTCAAAGAACAGCTCAATTCTCTCGACTCTCTCAAAGTAGACAGCGCCCAACACATCGCCTTGTATCTCAGCAATGATGGTGAAATATCGCCACATATATTATGCGAATTTTTCTGGTTACAAAATATCGAAACTTATCTTCCTGTTGTACAAGGCAAGCAACTAACGTTTGCACGTTATACCGCAGAGACAATCTGGCAGGAAAACATTTTCGGCATTAAAGAACCTATGACGACTGAATATCTATCAGGCAACAAGCTGGATATTGTCTTGTTACCTTTGGTTGGATTCGATTCAAAAGGCGGACGCCTTGGTATGGGTGGTGGCTTTTACGACAGAACCTTTGCCAACAAAAGAGCCGATGAAAAGCCGTTATTAATAGGTTTAGCGCATGACTGCCAAGAAGTAAAAAATCTCCCCGTTGAAGGTTGGGATGTACCCTTGCAAGCGATTATTACACCGACACAGTTCATCAAGGTGTAGCGCCATATCTGATTGAAGTAGCTTTACTGTATCTAAGTTTTTGGGCTTGTTTCTTTTAGCTCAACCTAACAAGTTAATAAACAAAGCTATAACCAACAGACACATAGGCCCCACTATTGCCATCATTATTTTCAGGCGCATAAGCAACATCGACATCTAAGCGCCGATAAAATGTTAGGCCCGCAGTGAAATAGTTTAACTCGCTACCAACCAAGTTTTTCCTGTAACCGATACGCATACCCGGTAAAACCCAGCTATCAGTAAAATAGGATAGCGATACTGTCGCCCACTGATATTCGTCACCCAATGGGTCTGCTATCGAGTTTACATCATAAGATCCTGCTAATGAAAAATGCTGATCCTTGCTTTTAATAGCGGCATCAAGCGTCATCTGCGCTTCCATCTTATAAGTTTCGTTTAATGAGAAAGCACCTTTTCCAGCAAATCTAATAGCAGCTTCACAACTGGTCTTATCGGCTCCGGTTAATCCGGTACAATCACTAACTAAACCTTTGTAATCAAACTCCGGCTCGTTCACGTTTGCTATAGAGGCACCTAATTGAAAGTTTTGGCCCGTCAAAATAAGCCCTAAATCAAGCGAAATACCAGATGAAACAGAGTCTCGACTTAAGAAAAAATCACTATAAGAAATACTAGAGTCGTCATCTTCGTTTAATACAGTTAACTTTTGATCTAAAGCAAGCCGATGAAAATTCAGTCTGCCACCGACAATCAAAGCACTCGTTTCAGATCGAGACACCATCTCGCTGTAACCCAAGCTAAAACGGAGATCCGACGCTCTTTTCATATATACAGAGGTATCTGACTCAATACCTGCACCACTTACATCAACACCATCAAGCTCAGAGGTACTGGTAACAGCGTCTAACTCATCGACACCAGTTAGAGTCAAATTATCCGCCAACACATCGGCTCGCCCAACCAATGAAGCACTGGCATCTAACATAAAAACACCACGACGTCTGGTTTTATAAATAATAGGTAAAAAAGGTCCTTGCACTGTGGTCGAAAATTTTGCATACGTAGTTCGACTAATATCTGAAATAACCACATCAGCTGAATCAAGAGAATTATTAATATCCGCTAGCACTTCGTCAATTTTCGCGACCACGAACGCATCAGCTGCGGCCTGCCCTTGATTATCAAAAATCGCTTGAGCCTCAGTTTTAATAGCATCAACATCAATACTAGAAGTAAAGTCTTCATCAAAGATAGCTTCAAGTCGATCCACTCTATCGTTGATACCATTGACTCCGCCACCTTCGACACCTATCCCTATTGGCCCTAAAAAACCGACTCGAAAACCCTGTAGATTGGCCATCAAATAAGAAGACGCAGGATTACCAGCCGCAGTTGACAACGCATGACGATTTCCATAACTTCCTAACACAGTACTTGAGCCAATAGGTTGATAAACGTACATAGAGGCCATTGCTATAGAACTAAAAACGCCCAGCCCCATTACTAAACCCAGGTTAAAAATTCCCCAACTCTTTCTCATGCGTCACTCTTTTCCATCAATACAGCAGTGCTGGCATAAACCAGACCATAAAAAAAACCGATAACTTATAAAGCTATCGGCTTTCTTTATCAATTCTTTACACTTTAAAACGCTGTATCGTAGCCAATTGACAAATAAGCACTACGCGGCAATTCATCACCATCTTCATCTTCAACTGTTTCTAATGCAACTCCAAGGTCAACATTTAAACGCTTAAGAAAAGTCAGACCAAATGTGCCATAACTAAGCTCAGTACCGACCATATTCTGACGATAGCCAACACGAATGCCTGGTAGGTAATGTGAATCACCGTAGTAAGACAAAGAGGCAGCAGCCCATTGATATTCATCACCCACAGCATCTTTTACTTCATTGGTATCGTAGGACAACCCCAAAGTTACTTGTTTGCCTTTGGTGGATACTGCCGCATCGATTGTTGTTTGCATTTCCATGACATAATCTTCTGTGGCCGTTAATTTACCTTTATTAACTAAACGCCCCGCGGCTGCACAACTTTCAGTAGCACAACTTTGATTAATAGGCGCTCCGTCAAATTCTGGCTCATTAATATTGGCAAACGTGATCCCTACCTGATAATTGTTAGAGACCCAAACTGCACCTAAATCAATACCAACACCAGTACTACTGACTGCATCATCTGAAATGGCATCGGATATAGCATCGTCAGCGTTATCATTTTTATCATTTAAAGAGACTAGTGCTCGTCCCATTGAAATATCATGTAGGCTGGCTTTTACTCCACCAATCAACATACCATGATCGTTTTTCCACATTGCTTGACTATAACCCAAGCCAATTTGCAAATCTGTTGCGGTTTTGGCTTGGAATGAGGTGTCTGTTGTTAACTCTGTTCCCGTATTTGTAATCTCATCAGATATAACGTTCGCTCTAGCAACCCCCGAAATACTAGCATCAATGATAAAAGCTCCATTTTTTTTAGTTTTATAAATCAATGGCATAAAAGGAACTTGCAGGCTTGCCGACGTCTTTACATAGGCGGTTTCGCCTATCTCGGAAAGTATTTTATCGGCACGAACTTTATTTGCAGCAGCGTTTCCAGCATTCGAGTTATCAATGAGATCCTCTAACTCTTCTGCACGATCATCAAGATCACTCACATCGCCCATTTCAACACCCACACTCAATGGACCTAGAATACCAAAACGAAAACTATCGTTATCTTCCTG
The DNA here is from genome assembly GCF_002792415.1 of Marinomonas sp. BSi20584. Taxonomy (NCBI): domain Bacteria; kingdom Pseudomonadati; phylum Pseudomonadota; class Gammaproteobacteria; order Oceanospirillales; family Oceanospirillaceae; genus Marinomonas; species Marinomonas sp. BSi20584. Next base: position 56,161 of record NZ_KZ454870.1, on the reverse strand, counting down.
ATTTACCATCAAAAAAGGCGCAGCTGGATTTCCAAGTGCAGTCGATAACGCCCTGATGTTTGGCGCACTGCTTAAAGTAAAGCTGGAGCCTACCGGATGATTAACGGGCATCGCGGCAAAAATGGTAGAACTAAATAAACAACCTGAAGCAAGTACGATTTTTTTCATAGAAACGCCCTCTAAAAAGATAAAAACTATGTAAAAAAATAGCAAAAAAGAACCAAAAAATCACCATTTCCATACACTTTAATTGCACATTTATCATCTTAGAATATGTAGAAGAGCACTAATAATAAAAAAACGATAAGCCTAATTAGGGTTATCGTTTTTTATTATTTTAATTAGAGAAGAGTAACTATCTAGATTAACTTACTAAATACTATCCAAAGAAAGCTGATACCTAAGTTTTTCCAAATCTTCCGGTGTGTCAACACCATGAGTTGGCAAACCATCCGCCAGTGCCACTTGTACTTTAATGCCTTGATGCAAAAAGCGTAACTGCTCAAGCTTTTCCCAGCGCTCTAATGGCGACATAGGCAAATCTGCATATCGTGCTAATAAGCTAGCACGGTAAACATACAAACCAATGTGACGAAGTGCAGGAAAGCTAACTGGCAACAAACCTGTTCTATCAGGATTACTGGCAAAGCCGTCTCTGTCCCAAGGCATAGGCGAACGACTAAAATACAGCGCACGCTGCTTTTCATCACAAACCACTTTCACCACGTTAGGGTTAAAGAAATCTTCGACTTGATCAATAGCGCAAGCGACCGTTGCCATTTCGGCTTCTTTATCTTGGTTTAATGCAATTACACTCGAATGAATTAAGTTCACTGGCAAAAATGGCTCGTCACCTTGCACGTTGACAACAATCTCATCGCCCTGCCAGTCCATTTTTGCGGCGACTTCAGCAAGGCGCTCTGTGCCATTTTCATGGTCATCACGAGTCATCACCACTGAAGCACCAAAACCTATTGCCGCTTTTTCTATGAGCTGATGATCCGTGGCAATCGTCACCGATTGTGCGCCGGCTTTTAATGCCAACTCATAAACCCACTGCAGAACAGGTTTACCACCTAGATCAGCCATAAGTTTTTGCGGAAAACGCTGAGAAGCGTAACGAGCAGGAATCACTATGTGAAAATCAGGTAGCGTTGCAGAACCAGTCATTGTATCTAAAGAGTCAGTCATTATTTTTCAAACTCCGGCTTTTGAGCCAATTCATAAGCGTGTTCTAAGGACATTCGAGAGGCTAACACCATGTCAGCGACTTCTCTAGCGACACCTTCACCGGCAGCTTTACTGAGTATAATCGGACAATGACGTTGCAATAAAATATGCGCATCAGCGGGACATAAAGCAACGCCAACCTTAGGCATAACCTGAAGGTCAATCACATCATCACCCACATATGCGGCTTGGTCTGGTGTAATTCCTAAACGCTCGACCAACTCATCAAACGCTTCGGCTTTGTTATGACAACCGGGATAAAAATGCTCTACTTTTAGCTCTTTCATCCGCTGCCTTAATGGTGCAGAGTCTTTCGCGGTGATCACCGCAACCTGAACGCCCCACTTTGGCAGCAGCTTCATTGCCACGCCATCTTTTACATTGAAGCGTTTTATGGTTTCGCCTTGCTCGGTATAAAGCAGACGACCATCGGTTAGTACGCCATCAACATCAAAAACCACCAATTTCAAGGCTTGCAGCTTAGCAAGCAAACCTTGATCATTATCTAGCGCAGGATAAGAAGAAAGAAAAGCCGCATCCATGTATTAAACGCTCGTATCTAATACTTCAAATGTTTTAACCAATTCATCAAGCTGTTTCATTTGCTTAAGGAATGGCGCTAATTTACCCAAAGGCAAAGCACATGGACCATCACATTTTGCACTATCAGGATCTGGATGTGTTTCTAAAAATAAGCTAGATAAGCCAAGTGACATACCCGCACGAGCCAATTCGGTTACTTGCGCACGACGGCCGTCTGCAGAATCTTCACGACCACCAGGGCGCTGCAAAGAATGAGTTACGTCGAACATCACTGGGTAACCAAATTTTTTCATTTCGCCAAAGCCAAGCATGTCTACCACCAAGTTGTTATAACCCATCATGGTGCCGCGTTCACAAAGCATTAGGTTATTGTTACCCGCTTCTTCACATTTGGTAAGAATATGTTTCATTTCATGAGGTGCTAGGAACTGCGCTTTTTTAATGTTAATCACGGCGCCTGTTTTCGCCATCGCGATCACTAAATCGGTTTGACGAGATAAGAACGCAGGTAATTGAATAACGTCAGCTACTTCAGCCACTGGAGCGCATTGGTAAGCTTCATGTACGTCGGTAATCACTGGCACGTCAAAGGTGTCTTTGATCTCTTGCAGAATTTTTAGACCTTCTTCCATGCCTGGGCCACGAAAAGAATTGATAGACGAACGGTTCGCCTTATCAAAGGAGCCTTTAAATACATAAGGAATACCCAGCGCTTCCGTCACTTTTACATGTTCTTCTGCAACACGCATTGCCAAGTCGCGAGACTCTAATACGTTAACGCCACTGAACAAAACAAAAGGAAGGTGGTTAGCGACTTCAATTTTGCTACCAATTTTAATGATTTTTGATTCTTGAGATGACTGCGTCATGAGAACTCCATTTTTAATCTAGATTTGCTCACTCTAAACACGTCTAAAGCGGCGTAAAATTAGTTGAATATTTTTTATCGATCGTAAATTTCTAAAATTCCGGACAAGTTTTTCGCATCGTCCACGACTACCAGCAAGGTGATTTTATCACGCAGCATTTGCTCTTCGGCTTGCACTATCATCACATTCTCATTGATAGTTTTTGGATTCGCTGTCATCAAACTTGCCATGGTTTTATGTATCATGCCTTCACTTTCTTTAAGCATGGCACGACGCAAATCCCCATCGGTAAAGATACCCAGCAACTTACCCGCTTCTTGAATCAATACAACACCCATTCTGCCATGAGTCATGACGGAAATAGCGTCTTTTAATGTGGTTTCTGGCGTGCAAATCGGCAGATTATCTTTGTGCATTAGGTCTTTAACACGAGTTAATAGTTTACGACCTAAGCTGCCACCAGGGTGAAAACGGGCAAAATCTTGTGGTTGAAAATTGCGACACTCCATCAAAGCCACAGCTAAAGCATCGCCCATCGCTGTTGTCATGGTCGTCGATGTGGTTGGCGCTAGATTATTTGGGCAAGTTTCTTTATCGATAGAAAGATCCAGTACGCAATCGCAATGTTTCGCCAAAGTAGAATCGATGTTTCCTACCATGGCAATACTTGGATTTCCGAAACTTTTTAGAGAAGGCAGTAAACGCATCAGTTCTTCTGTTTCACCAGAAAAACTAATCAGCACTAAGACATCTTCAGGCTGGATCATACCTAAATCGCCATGAAAAGCCTCACCCGGATGGAGAAAGAAACTTGGCGTACCTGTCGAGGCTAATGTGGCGGCAATTTTCTTACCGATCAAACCAGATTTCCCCATGCCACAAATAATCGTACGACCCTTGCTTGCAAGAATCATTCGAACGGCTTTGGGGAATTCTTCAGTGACTTGATTGGCTAAATTGGCTAGAGCTTGAGCTTGTGTTGATAAAGTACGTCGAGCACTATCAATAAGGATATCTGAGTGGGTACTCGAATCGGCACTCAAATTAAATAGATCGCTCATAAAGCCTCGCTGCTCAATGTAATAATCGTAAAATGGGATCATTATACAGAGGAGGAAGCGGGTCGCCTACCAAAGAGCAAGTTTTCATCACTTACTCTTGGTAGATCTGGAGGAATTAACCTAAGCAGCTAAGGAATTGCCCGCTCAAACTGTCTAAAAATGAGAAGTAGGCATTTGTGCCCATTTTCACTTTGCTACCCAATGGATCTAAAGGTGCTGTTTTCACATCCGACCCTTCCAGCAAAGTTTTCACTATAGCGGGGCTAAATTGCGGCTCACTAAAAACACACTGTACTTTATTTTCTTGGATCTCATGACGGATTTCAGCTACTTTTTTCGCGCCAGGCTTGCGCTCTGGGCTGACAGTAATTTCACCTGCGTGGCTCAAGCCGTAATGCTGTTCGAAATAGCTATAACCATCATGGAACACAATGTAAGGCACTTTATTTACCTTATTAAGTGCGTTACGTATTTCAGCATCTTTAGCACTAAGACCTTTTTCAAAAGACGCTAAGTTTCCTTTGTAGTACTCAGCATTCAAAGAATCCAATGACACTAAACGAGCAGTCACAGCTTTTGCCAATATTCTAGCGTTATCAGGTGATAGCCAAACATGCGGATCTACACCGTCATGATGGTGACCTTCGTGCTCGTCATGATCACCATGCTCTTCGTGATCGCCGTGTTCGTGGTCGCCGTGTGCTTCATGGTCGTCATGCACTTCTTCTGCTTCATCCTCATCATGATGATGTTCTTTAGCGAAGTTATGCAATGCCATCCCATCTAAAGCAAGCCATTCAATTGACGACTCTTCTTTGCCAGCATTTTCAAGCGGTTTTTCCAAGAAGCGCTCTAGTGACTCACCAACCCAAACGACGGTGTCAGCATTGATGATTTTCTTCAGATCCGAAGGACGCATGGCAAAATCATGGGGTGATGCTGTACTAGAAACGATCTGTTGAATTTCGGCTTTATCACCTGCAATCGCCGCAACAACCATAGAAACAGGTTTAATACTGGTAACTATTACTGGTTTAGCCAACGCTAGAGGAGTCAAGGCTGAAACACCCAAGGCCAAAAGAAGTTTATTCATTATTTAGTACCGTTAAATTAATGTTATAACGTAACAATACGATATAAAAAAAAGAGATTCAAGCGCTTTAGCTTAAATCTCTTTTTTATATACATGGTAAGCACAACTTAATTTAGCTGTAAATCCTCAAGCGCTATCGGTCGAACCATCAAACCCGCACGCTGCCCAACAGGAAGGTTGGTGTTAGGAAATACAATAGCATCACCAGTTTGCTTGATGTAGTAGTCACTTTTATCAGAGCGAGCCATGCGATAATCCGCTTCAAACTGAGTAAAGTTTTTTACATCGCTCGCAATACTGAGTTCATAACTGTCATCGTCTTTCACCAAGCTGTCCAATACACGAAATACATGCAAACTAGACACGGAGGATTGTGCTAAAACGCCCTTTTCCAACAATAGAGTCAAACTGGCCTCCAGATCGGCAAAGCGTGACAAATCATTTTCGCCAAACGGATACACTTTCCCAAGTTCTACCGTAAACGCATGAGCATTGTGTACAGCATAGCTATAATAGGAAAAGGTCGTTGTTGGTTGATGTGACAATAAAACAGCGTCAATCCCACTTGCTGCCAAGAACGCCAATTGCTCTTTGTTATATATAGAATTTTCAACATAGGGATAAACGACAAATTTTTCATGAACGGAACCACGAATCGCAGTGTGTAAATCGTAATGCAGCTTTATTTGATCCGTTTTATTCTCAGTAAGCGAATAGAAGTCACAAACTGCTTGCTCTAGGCGCTGCGCCCTCTTAGCTTCAAAGCCATCGTATTCTTGCCAAGCACCACGAAATAAGCGATTTAGGTTCACATCGCAAAAACGTTTTGCCAAATTTGCTGCAACAGGATTACCAATTAATACCAACAACCGGATATTTAATGAAACCTTACCCTCTAGAATGCCGGTAACCAATTGATTTACAAGCTCAATAGGACCGGTCTCATTACCATGTACGCCAACAGACAAAACAAGACTGATCACACTAGGTTGTTTAGGCTCAAGGCGTAAAACCCCAGTGTCTTCAACAAAGCCGACTCCACTTGGAAAAGAAAATCGAAAAGGTGCGATACTATCTTGGTTTGCGCGTGTTAAGGCTAAAAAATCATTGTTCAAAATGGGCATTTTTCCTACCAACTTTCCCTATCAATTTCATTGCAAAATACGACCTAAAAATAAGCGTTAATGATACCGCTTTCCGTCAAATAATAAGGCAAATAATGCCAAGCCGTACATAATACGCAAAAATAGGTCGCTTTCTCGACACCTTACGCTCTCTAGTGGGTCTATTATCTTGAGCTATTCACTTTTCTTTAATGACCAAGAAGTCTTTTCTTTCAAGACAAATGCCGATACCCTTTTGCTTTCTACCAGATTCACTTTTAAATAGAGTATTTTATGCCCGAAAATGACGAAGTCATTATCTTAGTCGACGAAAACAACAAGATAATTGGCGATGTGCCACGACACTTAATGAATTTTGGCAGAGACTATCATCGTGTCACTTATATTTTGGTGTTCAACACGGCAGGAAATTTACTCATTCAAAAAAGAACCGATGATAAAGCTTTTTGCCCAGGTTTTTACGGTGTAACCACTGGTGGCGTGGTTGAAAAAGGCGAATCTTATATCGATTCGGCCCACAGAGAACTTCAAGAAGAGCTAGGGTTTGATGCGCCACTCGAAAGCCAAGGCGTATTTTTCACCGAAGGCGAAGGCTTTAAAATTTGGGGCAAGATTTTTACTTGTCACTATGATGCAGCGCTGCATGGTGAACTAACCTTACAGCCCAAGGAAGTCGCTTCCGTTCATGAAATGAGTATCGACAGCATACTCAATAATGCCGATAACATGCCATTTACACCCGACTCGCTTAGTGCATTACAGCACTATGCAAATAAACTTACTCAGCCTCAGCTTGATGATCCGCTTTAGTCCTTTTTGGCTACTAACTTTTTTTATTTCCTCATTCGCTTTGAGTGAGGAACGCTGGCAAAACGATGCCTACATCCAAGACAGTTTTATTAAAATTGCTTTGGAGCGTGAATACAAAGAAACCAAATACCCTAAATTAATCCGCTGGAACAAACCCATTAAACTGTTCTTTGAAAGCGACAGTGGAGACGCTAGCTTGCAAAAAGAACTACTAAGTGTCCACGCTCAGCACCTTGCTCATATAACGGGGCTGTCTATTGACTTCACCAATGATCCTAAACAAGCAAATATTTTTGTTATTTTCACCACCTACGACAATATCGAAAACAAAGTCAGGCAATATATTGGCGACCCAGAAAAAATTCGCGCAGCGCTCAACGAAGCCATTTGCCTAGGAAATTTTAGTCGTAATGGAAAATACGAAATAACCAAGGGAAGTATTATTATTCCTGTTGATTATGCACGCAGAAAAGCACGTTTTTTGGACTGTATAGTGGAAGAAATCACCCAGCTGCTGGGACTCCCTAATGATTCCAATGATGTTTTTCCATCTGTATTTAATGATGTCAGCGTAGATACCTACCTTAGCCCACTGGATTATTTACTACTTAAAGCTCTCTACTCTTCCCATCTCAAACCTGGAATGGATGTTGCACAAACAAAGGCAGCTTTTCCTAAAGTCTTAGCTGAGCTACACGCCAATAAAGACATAGAAAATGCGGCTCAGCGTGTCCAAAAATACAGTCTAAAAACCTACCTAGGTGACTAACTTTCCTCGTGAAAAATCAATCCGTAAACCCTGCCATAGATCAATATAATTAGCCTTTTCAACGACCATCTCATAAATTGTGCTTATTCACTCTGCTTTTCCTGCCCAACTTAGGTAAAATGCGCCAACTGAAAATTCATATCGGAGAGTCCTAATGTTTCCAGAGCTCAAAAATGACCGCTTCTTGCGCGCATTACTCAAACAACCTGTCGATACAACCCCTGTATGGATGATGAGACAAGCTGGACGCTACTTACCAGAATACCGCGCCAGCCGCGCCACAGCTGGTGATTTTTTGAGCCTTTGCAAAAACGATGCGTTCGCCTGCGAAGTTACACTTCAGCCACTTAAACGCTACGACTTAGACGCTGCAATCTTGTTTTCAGACATACTCACCATTCCCGACGCTATGGGATTGGGGTTGTATTTTGAAACGGGCGAAGGCCCTAAGTTTAGACATACTATTCGTAGCAAAGCCGATGTTGATGCCATCCCAGTAACGACAGCGAATGACTTAGGTTACGTAATGAAAGCCGTTACTACGATCCGTCATGCTTTAAATGGCGACGTGCCGTTGATCGGCTTTTCCGGTAGCCCATGGACACTTGCGACTTACATGGTAGAAGGTGGTTCTAGTAAGGACTTCCGTCACATCAAAGCCATGATGTATCGCTCACCTGAGACCTTACATGCGTTGTTAGACAAACTGGCTAAATCTGTTACAGCGTATCTTAACGGTCAAATATTAGCGGGCGCACAAGCGCTACAAATTTTTGATACTTGGGGTGGCGTATTAAGCGGTCCAATGTACCAACAGTTCTCTTTGCTCTACATGAAGCAAATCCTAGACGGCCTTATTCGTGTACACGAAGGCAAAAGAATCCCCGTTATTTTGTTCACTAAAAATGGCGGTCAATGGCTAGAAAACATGGCCGCAACGGGACCTGACGCACTTGGTTTAGATTGGACAACAGATATTGCAGAAGCGCGTGCTCGCGTTGGCAACAGTGTTGCGTTACAGGGCAACATTGACCCCTGCGTACTTTATGCTGGTAAAGATGTCATCGAACGTGAAGTCGAAAACGTCTTGTCTGGCTTCGGCACAGGCAGCGGTCATGTATTTAACCTAGGTCACGGCATCCACCAATTTGTGAACCCTGATCATCCAAAATACTTGATCGATGCGGTTCACGAGCTAGGACGAAAGTACCACGAACCTAAATATGATGACTTAGACGCTTTAAACGGCCTTTAAGAGCCTATTTATAAGCCATCATCAATCAACGCTAACCTTAATAGAACTAGAGGACTAAATTCTATTAAGGTTAAACCACTAAAGACTCATATTCCTGCAAGCATAATTCTTCAGCACTCTTCTTCTGTTTCTTCCAAACTCCATCTGACGCCATTACCAGAGTGTCAAACGCCTCATCCACATAACAACAAACGTGATCAACACCACGCCAGTCCAACCAAGACAAACGTCCCAATAAACGCTCATTGGCAAGCGGTATCAATACTAGCCTCAGCTGCAAATTACTACTCGTGCCTTTGGCTTGATAACAGGCAAGGCTTTGAGGCGAAGACACACTGGATAATTGCACACCGACCCGGTTAGACAATAAAGCGGCAGTATCAGCAAAAAAAGACTCCGAACCCGCTATAAAATACTCGCTTGATGTTATTTTTTTCATTCCAAGCACTCCATTCCTATGAAGATATGTTCACTAAATGTAGATCATAATCATCGAGCCTGTAGCGACTTTTACAATAGAGTGGTATTTTTAGACTAATTAATGCTTTATTCGTATGGAGAAAAGAAATGAAACTAATTACGGCCATTGTTAAGCCTTTTAAACTTGATGAGGTGCGTGAAGCACTTTCTGAAATTGGGATTAACGGCATTACCGTCACAGAAGTGAAGGGTTTTGGGCGCCAACGAGGCCATACAGAACTTTACCGTGGCGCAGAATATGTTGTCGACTTTTTACCAAAAGTAAAACTAGAACTTGCTGTCGAAACAGACATGGTTGAACGCGCAATTGAAGCTATCCAGCACAGTGCGAATACAGGCAAAATTGGTGACGGGAAAATATTCGTTACTGCACTAGAGCAAATCATCCGTATTCGTACTGGTGAAACCGGTGCCGAAGCAATCTAAGCTATTGCCATCTAATTTGGGCAGTTAATTGCTATAAAATAAAAAAGAGGCCTCGGCCTCTTTTTTATTTTTGCAAAATCGTTGGTGCTAACCTTTATCAGGAACCTTAATAGACAGGGTTCCCAAGTAACGATTTTGACGTAACTCAATCTGACGAAAGATAGCAATGATCACAATACTAATCACCAAGTAGATAGCACCTGCCGCCAAGAAAATTTCCATCGGAGTATAGGTTCTAGCAATGATGGTTCGCGCCATACCCGTTAAATCCAAAATGGTAATAGTACTGGCCAATGCACTGCCTTTTAGCATCAAGATAATCTCGTTGCCATAAGCCGGTAACACGATGCCAAATGCACGAGGCAATAAGACTCGTCGGTACATCTGAAACTTTGTCATGCCAATTACTTTACATGCTTCCACTTCACCTTGCGGAATCGCTTGAATCGCGCCACGGAAGATCTCAGCGGTATAAGCAGAGGTATTCAGTGTAAAGGCAATAATGGCACACCAAAACGGCTCTCTCAGTATTGGCCATAAGAAACTATCTCGAACTGCATCAAATTGTGATGCGCCGTAATACACCAAAAAGATCTGAACCAACAGCGGTGTTCCACGAAAGAAAAAGATATAAGCAAAAGGTACCGCTCGAATCCATGCAACCGGTGAAATCCTTGCTAAAGCAATCGGCAAGGCAAAAATACCACCCAACACAATAGAAATAAGCACTAACTGAAGGCTAACCCAAGCTCCTTCCAGCAAACGAGGAAAATATTCAACAACAACCGAAAAATCCATACATTATCCCCTATTCAAACCACGGCTCGCTCGTTTTTCCATATAGGATACGAACACCATAGAGATAATGGTTAAAGCCAAATACATAAATGCCGCGACCAAATAAAACAAAAACGCTTGCTTGGTACTGCTCACTGCAATATTGGCTTTACGCATAATATCGTCTAGCCCGACAACAGACACCAGAGCGGTATCTTTTAGCAAAACCAGAAATAAATTCCCTAGCCCAGGCAGTGCAATTCGCCATACCTGCGGCAAAATAATACGATAGAACTTTCGAATTGGCCCCATTCCTAGAGCGATTGCCGCCTCATGTTGCCCTTTCGGAATAGACTGTAAAGCACCACGAAACACTTCTGTTGCATAGGCACCAAACGTCAAACCAAGTGCCGTCACACCCGCCGCAAATGCACCAACTTCAATATATTCGTCGTAACCAAATAAACCCGCTATCGCCATCAAAACACTGGTGGCACCAAAATAAATAATAAGCACAGTTAGCAGTTCAGGAATACCACGAATAATAGTGGTATAACCATTAGCGATCCATCGGATAACTGCGATAGAGGATAATTTAGCAGAAGCGCCTAATAATCCCAGAATCAAACCAACAAACAGCGAAGACAGCGCTAGCTCCAAGGTAACAACAGCACCTTGCAGCAGCTGATCACCGAATCCATGAAGATCAATCATAGTTTTTTCTCAGAGTAAGCTTAAAGTAGGTTTCTCGGCACGTTAGTACCGAGAAACTCTAAGAAATATCTACACTTAGTAGATAGAGAACGGGAAGTATTTAGCATTGATTTTCTGATAAGTACCGTCAGCCAGAATGGCATCAAGCGCTTTATTCAACTTCGCTTTCAACTTGTCATCGCCCTTACGAATAGCAATGGCAATGTTGTCTGTTTTCATGAAGGCATCACCTTTGAATTCAAATTTAGAACCGCTTTCTGATGTTTTCAACCAGTTATAAGTTGGCAATTCATCGGATAACACGATGTCCAAACGGCCAGAAATAAGATCTAGATAAACGTTGTCTTGGTTATCATAGAATTTCAAGTTAGCTTTACCAGCGAAATTGTCTTCAAGATATTGAGCGCCTAGAGTAGCACGCTGCGCACCGATGGTTTTTCCGTCTAGCTTAGCAAGATCAAATTTTTCACCAACGCGCCCCATGAAACGCAAACCGCCTGAGTAATATTTATTAGTGAAATCGACAACTTTCAAACGATCTTCAGTGATAGACATAGACGCAATGATCGCATCAAATTTGCGTACTTTAAGTCCTGGAATCAAACCATCCCAATCCTGAGTTAGAATTTCACAATCAGCTTCCATTTTTGCACACAATGCGCGAGCAATATCAACGTCAAAACCTTGTGGCTTGCCAGCTTCGTCAATAAAGTTAAACGGTGCCCAAGCCCCTTCCGTTACGAAACGAACTTTATCTGCAGCTTGTACGGAAACAGCTGACAATGCTGCCGTTAACAACAACGCTGAACCCAAAACCATTTTTTTCAATTTCATTGTAATCCCCTTAGTGTATTTGTTTATTTAATCATTTTATATTTTAGAGTTTATTGCTTGAATAACGAAATATTAACTAAAAAACGCTGGATAAAAACGCCTTACAGCGTTCTGATTTTGGTGAACCAAACACTTGATCAGGCGTGCCTTTTTCTTCCACCACACCCTGATGCAGAAACACAACTTCACTAGATACTTCACGGGCAAAGTTCATTTCATGTGTCACAATAAGCATAGTACGCCCTTCTTCTGCCAAATTGCGCATAACAGTCAGCACTTCACCTACTAGCTCTGGATCTAGCGCTGATGTCGGCTCATCAAACAGAATCACTTGAGGATCCATAGCCAATGTTCTAGCGATAGCAACACGTTGCTGTTGACCACCAGAAAGTTGATTAGGATACATGTCCTTTTTCTCTGCGATACCGACCTTCCGCAATAAATGCTCAGCGTATTCAGCGACTTCCTGCTTAGGACGTTTTAGAACATGAAGCGGTCCTTCCATCACATTCTGTAAAATCGTCATGTGCGGCCATAAATTAAAACTTTGAAAGACAAAGCCTATTTGCTGGCGCATTTGAGTAAGTTGCTTCATGTTGTTGGCGACTAAATCCGATTCACCTTGAATCAAATCAAGTTTAGTACCATTAAAAAGAATATCGCCTCGGGTGGGGTTCTCAAGCAGGTTAACACAGCGTAAAAAAGTACTTTTACCTGAGCCACTAGAACCAAGAATTGAAATGACGTCACCATCGTAAGCTTTTAGGGAAATCCCCTTTAACACCTCAATATCACCAAACGTTTTGTGGATATCAATGAGCTCTAACGCCGGGACTTTCGACATGTTTTATACCTTCTTTTATTTTATGAACTTATTATTTTTACCGTGATAACAACGCAACTCTTTAATTGGCAACTAGCTAATCAAACAATCAGCTTACGCAATCAAGTAGAATACAAAAATCACGCCAAGAACAATGTAACCCGTATTTTAAGTTACTTTTTCCAAAGCCGCCTCTTTTTCTTGTCCATTTGGACAGGGGTAGCGCTTTTATTATGAATTTTATTACGTTCTTCTCTTGGCGTAATACCAAAAAAACCTTTGTAGGTTGTACTAAAATGAGGCGCAGATCCAAATCCACACTCCACACCAATCTCTGTAATTGCTTTATCCGTTTGAGTGATCAATTGCTTAGCATGCTGTAAACGTAATTCTAGATAATAACGCGACGGCACAATATCTAAATTACCTTTAAACAGTCGCTCTAGATGTCGCCTAGAAACACCAACATGATAAGCAATATCATCAGATGACAATGGCTCTTGAATATTTGCTTCCATTAGCTGAACTGCTTCAACGAGCTTAGGTTGACCTGTACCAATACGAGCCTGAAGAGGAATTCTTTGCGGATCTTCATGCGTACGAATTCGCTCACAAACAAATTGCTCAGAAATACTACTAGCAAGCGTCATACCGTGCTGCTTACCTATAAGAAAAAGCATCATATCCATCGCCGCTGTACCACCGCTGCAAGTATAACGGTCTCTATCGACTTCAAAAAGATGATTAGAAACGATCGTCTGTAAAAATTCATCTCGTAAGTTAGCAAGACTGCGCCAATGAATCGTGGCGCGGTAGCCATCTAATAGTCCGGCTTTCGCCAATAAATAGCTTCCTGTGCATACCCCACCAAGTCCAACCTGTTTTTTTGCTTGTTTTTTTATCCAATTTTCTAAAGTCAGACTTTCGTTTTTTATCACTGGCGATGCACCACACACAAAAATAGCATCTAAATCGCTTGGCGCATCACTTGTTAGATAGTCTGAAACGGTTGTAACCCCCGTACTTGAAGGAATTTCTCTTTCTTCATGGCTAATAGTACAAAAAGAATAAAGCTCTTTTCCTGTCACCCAGTTCGCCATATGTAATGTTTCAATAGCGGAAGAAAAACCCAACATAGAATAGTGTGGCAAGAGCAAAAAACCGTATTTTAACGGCTTTTTACTTGCCTGCATGATTTCTCTTGATGCGAATTCAGTCTTGTACAAAATATTATCCTGCGAACTATAGACAAAAAAGGAGTTTATTTCGTTTAAAATGGATAACAAAGGTTTTTTTCGTATTGAGCAAGGCTTTTTTAGTCCGATTAACCAGACATCATAACAATATGTCGCAATTAGATAAGTTAGTAGCTATCAAAGGAGTGAAATTTTCATAATAATCATATCCAGAGTCCAAACCGAATACTTTCGTAAAATTGCATTAACAACTAGTTTTATTAAGAACACCACTCACGAGGGATGAGTTCTAATGACTGATTACAAAAAAAACGAATTAATCGAACGTGTTGAAGTAGAAATAAACGAAAACTTTAGCACTGCAGAAGCGAACAACTTGATTCAACTTGCCCACCTCTACTTCCAGGACTCTTTAACGGAAGATTTGGTCAATGAGTCGATAGAAAATCTATACGGCACAATTATCTGCTTATGGGATTTCTTACAGCAACGCCCAGTAAACCAACCTAAGGTTCGTGTCTACAATCCGAACTACGAAGAGCACAGCTGGCAATCTACCCATACCGTTATCGAAATTTTAACGGATGACATGCCTTTCCTTGTCTCATCTTTCAATATGGCACTGGTTCGTCTTGGCCACACAATTCACCTAACAGCGCACCCAGTCGTACCAGTTGATCGTAATAAAAAAGGTGAACTACAAGGCATCAATTCGTCTTCAAAATCACACGAAGCCTTGATGCGCTTTGAAATCGATCGTTTGTCCGACATCAACTTGCTGGATGAAATTAAAGAAGAGCTACTTAACAGCTTAGTCGATGTAAAGAAAACTGTCGCAGACTGGCCTACAATGAAAGCCAAACTAAGCGACATTATCAGCGAATCAGAACAACTTGCGCATCTAAAAAAGAATGAAGAACATCAGGAAATTCTTGATTTCTTACGCTGGGTTGCCAATGACCACTTCACCTTTATCGGCTTCCGCGCTTACGACCTTGCGGTCGAAGGCGACGAAACACACCTTAAATTGGTTGAAGGCTCAGGTCTAGGAACCTTCCGCGACATCAACGATAAGAAAGTAAAACGCGATATCGTTTTACAAGACAACCTAGCTAAATTAGCAGTAGACCCTAGTAACATTCTTGTTTTAACCAAGTCCACGGCGGTCTCCACTGTGCACCGCCCTGTCCACCTTGATTACCTAGGTGTAAAACGCTTTGATAAAAAAGGCAATGTCATCGGCGAATGGCGCTTCTTTGGTCTGTATTCATCTGCCGCTTATATCGCTCGCCTGCAAGATGTTCCGTTATTGCGCAAAAAACTGAATATCATTGTTGAAAAAGCCAATGTGGATCCAAATAGCCACAAGGGTAAAAATCTTAAGCACATTTTAAACAGCTACCCTCGTGATGAGATGCTGCAAGCTCCAGTTGATGAGCTTTTTGGTACCATCGAAAGCATCCTTGCCATTCAAGAACGCCGTCAATTGCGCGTATTCCTTCGCAAAGACATCTATGGCCGTTTCCTGAACGCCTTGGTTTACGTACCACGTGATCGTTACAACACGGAATTGCGTATGAAGATGCAAGACATCTTGATGAACGCTTGTAACGGCACTAGCTCTGAATTCAACGTACAATTCTCACAGCTTGTTTTAGCGCGCGTTAACTTCACTATTCAAATTGCGGACCCTAAACAAAGCCCGACCATCGATGCAGAAGATATTCAGCGTAAGATGCAAGATGCAATGAGCTCATGGGAAGACAAACTGCTAATGGCGCTCCATAAGAGCCATGGCGAAGAAAATGGCAACATCCTTTTCAACGACTATGTACCTTATTTGCCAGCGGCTTATCGTGAAGATTTCTCTCCAAACGCAGCTGTTTTAGACATTGAACGTTTAGGACAACTCGCGGGTGAAGGTGATATTTCAACACATATTTACCGTCAAGTTGGACAAACAAAGAATAATTACTTTTTCAAAGTATATGGCGCGGGTACAACGCTTATCTTGTCTGATGTATTACCTATTTTGGAATGCATGGGGCTACGAGTACTAGAAGCTCGCCCATATGAGCTAGACCAAAATGGTGACGGCACAGCGAACACATGGGTAGTTGAATTTGCCATCAGTGTTGATGCTGATATCAATCTTGATAAAAACTCTCAGCGAGAAGCGTTCCAAGATGCGTTTAACCAAGTCTTCAGCCGTCGTGTTGAAAATGACCGCTTTAACGCCTTAGTACTAAGCGCTTCCTTAACATGGCGTCAAGTCACCATGTTACGTGCGTTGACCAAGTACTTGATGCAATTACAAGTGCCTTTCTCTTTGCAGTACATGCAGCAAACTCTAGAGAAAAATGCAGGCATCGCTCGTCTATTGGTTCAGCTATTCGAACAACGTTTCGACCCTAGCCAAGAAGCAAAACGTGACGAGAAAGTTCAAAAGCTGCTTGAGAAAATCGATCTAGAATTAGATCAAGTTGCCAACTTGGACGAAGACCGCATTCTGAAACACTACCTTTCCGTGATTCAGGCAATGCTGCGTACCAACTTCTACCAAGCCAGCTCTGAAGGCGAAGTCAAAGATTACGTTTCTTTCAAACTAGACCCAACACTGATTCCAGCAGTACCGCTACCAAGACCGAAATTCGAAATTTTCGTTTATGCTCCGTGGGTAGAAGGTATACACATGCGCGGCGGTAAAGTCGCTCGTGGTGGTTTACGCTGGTCTGACCGTATGGAAGATTTCCGTACTGAAGTACTCGGCCTAGTAAAAGCTCAAATGGTGAAAAACGCTGTCATCGTTCCATCTGGAGCAAAAGGTGGTTTCGTTGCTAAACAATTGAAAAAGAATGCTTCTCGTGAAGAAGTACAAGCAGAAGTTATCCACTGCTACACCACCTTCATTAGTGGCTTGCTAGACATTACTGACAACCTTGTTCAAAACGAAGTGGTACCACCACTATCTGTACTTCGTTACGACGAAGACGACCCGTACTTGGTAGTAGCGGCAGACAAAGGCACAGCAACATTCTCTGACTTGGCAAACAGTATTTCTGCGAAATATGGTTTCTGGTTAGGCGATGCTTTTGCTTCCGGTGGTTCTAATGGTTACGACCATAAGAAAATGGGCATCACGGCTCGCGGCGCTTGGGAATCCGTTAAACGTCAATTCAAAGAAATCGGCATCGATTGCCAAACAACTGACTTCACCACGGTTGGTATCGGCGACATGGCGGGCGACGTATTTGGTAACGGCATGCTGTTATCGAAACACACTTGCCTAATCGCAGCGTTTAACCACATGCATATCTTTATCGATCCAACACCCGATGCGGCGACGTCTTTTGTTGAACGTGAGCGCATGTTTAAACTGCCTCGCTCTTCTTGGGAAGATTACAACAAAGAGCTTATTTCGAAAGGCGGCGGTATTTTCAATCGCTCTGCGAAATCCATTCCAATCAATGCGGATATTCGTAAAGCTTTGGGCATTGAAGGCAATATTAAATCTATGGCACCAACAGATTTGATCAACGCCATTCTAAAAGCGCCTGTTGATCTACTGTGGAACGGTGGTATCGGCACCTACGTTAAATCTGAAGGCGAGTCTCACGCAGACGCAGGCGATAGTGCTAACAACGGACTACGTGTAAACGGTAAAGAGCTTCGCTGTAAAATCGTTGGTGAAGGCGGCAACCTAGGCTTAACACAGCTAGGCCGTATTGAATTTGCCCAGAAAGGCGGTTCAATCAGCACCGATGCAATCGATAACTCTGCGGGTGTAGACAGCTCGGATCACGAAGTAAACATCAAGATCCTACTAAACCGCGTAGTTGAAAATGGCGATTTGACCGAGAAGCAACGTAACAGCTTGCTTGCAGAAATGACCGACGAAGTAGGTAACCTAGTATTACGTCATAACCGCGGACAAAGTCATGTTTTGTCCTTGGCAAATGCGCAAGCACCAGTGCGTCTAGCGGATCATTGGCGTTTGATTCAATCTCTTGTCCGTGAAGGCCGTTTAAATCGTGAAATCGAGTACTTGCCTAGCGATGTTCAGATCAAAAAACGCTTAAACAAAGGTCAAGGCTTAACTCGTCCTGAAATTTCTGTATTACTGGCTTATTCGAAAATCAAATTGTCTGAGCAATTGGTAGAAGACGGTATTGGTGAAGATGTCGACTTGACCACTCAAATCAATGAGTACTTCCCAACTCAGTTGACCAAACACTTCGGCGGCCAAATGGCGTCTCATCCGTTGATTCAAGAAATCATTGCTGGACATGTGACGAACAACCTAGGCAATCGAATGGGGCCAACTTTCAGCACCTACATGCAAGAAGAGACCGGCGCGTCTTCTTTGAATGTTGTTCGTGCTTACATGGCTGCGGAAGACATATTTGGCATTCCAGCACTTTGGGATGCAATTAACGGTCTAGACTTCATAGTAGCTAACCCTGTATTAAACAGCTTGTTGATCCGCATTCAGGGACTTCTAGAGCGTGCAACACTTTGGCTATTACGTAATACTCGCGAAAGCTTGTCTATTCAACGCTTAAAAGACACTTATAAACCAGGCGTTGAAGTGATTAGAGCCAATATGCAGGCGATTTTGACAGAATCTAGCCAAGCGCATCTGGCCGATATTGCAGCAAGCCTTGTCGAGCAAAATATCCCAGTAGAAGTAGCGGAAAGACTATCATCTCTTCATTACCTGTTCTACGGATTAGACATCATTCGCGTCGCGGCAAATACCGAGACCGAAGTATTAGATGTCGCTCAAACTTACTTCGCGCTTGAAATGGACTTAGAGTTACATTGGTTGCGCCATAAAGTTAGTGAGTTATCAGCTGACGATATGTGGCAACGTCGTGCAAAAGCAGGCCTAGGCGACGAAGTGGATAATAGTTTAAGAACCCTCACCCAAGAGGTCATTCAGTCCAGTGTCGATATCAAGAAACTGGAACAACGTCTGACTCATTGGCGCGAATCAAATAATGACAGCATCAAGCATTACCGTGCGACTTTTAGTGAAATAAAAGCCGAAAGCGAATTAACACTTGCTATGGTAACTGTCGCTATTCGTGAGTTGAGAAATCTGATATAAACCTATAGGTGGCCGCCATTGCAGCCACCTATTTTTAAGAGGTCTTTTTTTGAGATGGATAGAAAAGTGACACAACAAGTAACGAGAGCAACCTTTGACGAAGTAATGGTTCCTAACTACGCACCTTCTGCGATTATTCCAGTGCGTGGCGAAGGCTCTCGCGTATGGGACAAAGAAGGCAAAGAATACATCGATTTTGCAGGCGGCATTGCTGTTACTGCATTGGGTCATTCCAATCCAACTCTAGTCAACGTCATGCGTGAGCAAGCTGGGCAACTTTGGCACTTATCAAATACCATGACCAATGAGCCAGCACTACGATTGGCCAAAAAGTTGACTGAAAAGACCTTCGCTGACCGCGTTTTCTTTGCAAACAGTGGCGCTGAAGCCAACGAAGCTGCTTTTAAACTCGCTCGCCGTTACGCGTTTGATAATTTTGGTCCAGAAAAAAACGAAATTATCGCCTTTTATAAGTCTTTCCACGGCCGTACATTGTTTACCGTTTCAGTAGGCGGACAAGCAAAATATAAAGAAGGCTTTGAACCTACTCCAGGTGGCATAAAGCATTGCGACTACAATGACATTGAGCAACTTAAAGCAATTATTAGCGATAAAACATGTGCCGTTGTGATGGAACCAATTCAAGGTGAAGGCGGAATTATTCCAGCCGACATTGAATTTGCCAAACAAGTACGTGAATTGTGTGATCAATACAATGCGTTATTGGTTTATGACGAAGTGCAATCCGGTGTAGGCCGTACAGGCACGCTATACGCTTACGAGCAACTTGGCGTAAAGCCTGACGTCTTAACCACTGCAAAAGCACTAGGCAATGGCTTCCCTGTAAGTGCAATGCTAGCGACAGAAAAAGCAGCAAAAAGCTTAGCATTTGGTACTCATGGTAGTACTTACGGCGGCAACCCAATGGCTTGCGCTATCGCTGAAGCGGTTATTGATATCATCGACACGCCTGAAGTATTAGGCGGTGTTGCGAAGCGTCACGATCTATTTGTTGAAGGCCTAAAAGCCATTAACGAAAAGTACCATGTCTTTAAAGACATTCGTGGCATGGGTCTTCTAATCGGTGCGGAAGTGATTGATAGCCTTGCAGGCAAAGCCGGCGAGATTGTTAAAGCATCTGCGGAAGAAGGTCTATTTGTTCTTATTGCGGGTCCAAACGTTCTACGTTTAGCGCCATCTTTGATTATCACTGAACAAGACATTGCAGATGGCCTTGCTCGACTTGATAAAGCCGTTGCAACAGTGATAGCTAACAACAAAGCTGCGTAAGCAATTAAGTACTAGGTAACATATTTAAAAATCGGACTTCGGTCCGATTTTTTATTTAATCCATACAGATAGAAATAAGTTTACTAAACGCCCCTTCTCCTCCCACTTTAACTTGCGTTAACTCTCCATTATCTACTATTAGTTGGGTCATTATACGTGATGGCATTTTCACTGCTCGCCCTTGCTCAAAAATTGCCTGCTGATAACCAAAGTGTCTATTTAAATAACAAGCAAGCGCTCCGTTCGAGCTACCTGTCGCGGATTCTTCTGGAATACCCACGGCTGGTGCGAAGTTTCGGCAACTTGCCGTATAGATAGCCTCTGGTGGGTTCATTTCAAAAACATGAAACCCAACACATTGATGCTGCTGACAGAAACGCGTTATCGCATCACTATCAACCTCAAGACAATCCAACACGCCATAGGGTACAGGAATCATCACATCAACCAACCCAGTAGATACAGCTTGAATAGGCAAACCAGATTGAGCAATAAGCTGAGGCTGAAGACCTAACATAGGGGCGATGTCTTCTGCGCTAAATTCAGCCGACCAAATTGGCAAACTTTGACTCATCAACACATCGCCATTTAATAACACCTCAACAGCTAAGATTCCCGCTTTTGTTTCCTGTTGATAACTTCCTGCCGAAATGTGCTGTAAATGGCGCAATAACCAAAATACACTTAAGGTAGCGTGACCACAAAAGTCGACTTCTACAGTTGGGGTAAAAAAAGCCAACTGGAAATCTGCTTTATCACTTTGGCTAACAAAAGCAGTTTCAGAAACACCAACTTGCTTAGCAATAGATTGCTTTTGCAGATCCGTTAGCGCATCAGCATGCAAAACCACACCGGCTAAATTTCCTCCTTGCCCTGAAATAGAAAAAGCTCGGACTAAATACACATCAACCTGTGACATATAACACTCTCATTGCTCTCATAGTGTCACTTCACCCTCAATTACCTTCAATATACAGTCACCATAATGGATTATCGTCTTTTTTGCTGATTCCTTAAGGGGTGTTTGATTGTGATTATCACTTTACTGGTTTAAGCTCCGGTAAAGCGCCATTAAACAACCCTGCGTAAATCAATGGCTTATGAATTATTCAACTAATAGAGAAACTAAACCGTGTTTCAATCCTTCTTTCCTAAACCTAAACTTTTCTTTCTGAGTTTTGCCCTGTGGGCACTTGTGTGTGTTATTAGCTGGTATGCAAAAGTCCAAGACTTAGGAGGCATCTTAAGCCTTGGCTCGCTATTTGGCGTTCATTTTCCTGTGGCGTTAGCCGAAGGTGCAGATGCCGCGGCACAAGCAGCCTTTAAGAGCGCACAAGATTCAGCACTCGATATTTGGTTATACCAATATATGGCCGTTTGTTATGCCATATTCATTGGTGGCTGGATGGCCTATGGCGGACAAAAATGGGGGAAATGGTCAGTTATAGGTTCGGGGCTGATTATTTTTATCACTTGGTTTCAGGTTCAGCTTGGCGTCATGATGAATGAGTGGTACGGCACATTTTACGACCTAATTCAAAAAGCCCTTAGCAGCCCAAATAGCATCACTATAGGCAGTTTTTACGCGCAGCTATCTACAGTATCCATCATCGTTTTTGTATCAGTAGTTGTCGCCGTTTTAAGCAATTTTTTTATCAGTCACTACGTCTTCCGATGGAGGACTTCTATGACAGATTATTACACATCAAAATGGCAACAAGTCCGTCATATCGAAGGTGCCGCACAGCGCATCCAAGAAGACACTATGCGCTTTGCATCTATATTAGAAAGCCTAGGAGTTCGCTTTCTAAATGCTGTCATGACCCTACTCGCTTTTTTACCAATATTGTGGGGGTTATCAAGCTATGTAAAAGAAATACCGTTCATAGGCGAAGTCCCACAGCCACTGGTTTTTGTCGCAATCATTTGGTCTATTTTTGGTACAGTATTACTTGCATTAGCAGGCATTAAACTTCCAGGCCTTGAGTTTAAAAACCAGCGAGTAGAAGCGGCTTACCGAAAAGAATTAGTCTATGGAGAAGATTATGAAGATCGAGCAGAACCTCTGACACTTAACGAGCTATTCGCCAACGTTCGTAAAAACTATTTTAGACTTTACGGCCATTACTTATATTTTAACGTAGTTCGCTATTCCTATATTTATATGGGCCAATTTGTACCACTAATTATACTTGCTCCATCCATCGTCGCTGGAGCCTTCACACTGGGTATTATGCAACGCATTCTTAGTGCTTTTAATCAAGTAGAAGGCTCATTCCAATTCTTAGTTAGTTCTTGGACAACCATTGTTGAACTGCTATCAATTTACAAACGTCTGAAAGCCTTTGAGGCCGTTATAAATGGTGGGGAACTACCTGAAGAAGATCTAAAGTTTGTCGAAAAAGATAACACATTCTAGCATTCACTAAATGTAGATTTTAGACATAAAAAAGCCCTGCCAGATAAAATCTAGCGGGGCTTTTTATTGTGTAACATCTTTTAAATCAATAGGATAACAACTTAAAATCAAACGTTAATATTGATATTTTGCCCTAAGTTATCCGTCGTGGTGTGTGATCCACTACTCGCAGCTGGCGTAACGTTTTTTGCGGCTTCGGCCAATAAAGCAAGATTTTGTTCCGCTTTTTGTTGCTGAGCAGCCTTGGCTAAATTAGCGCTATAGACTTCACTCGCATAATCCATCGCAGGACTGCTAACACCATTAATGCTTGGCATTCTTCCTCCTATCAATTGTGAATGGTAGATCGAAAAAAACTGATCAATGGCCAAAGTATAGCGGGTGATTGGCTAATTTACGAACACCTTTTTGTAATTTGGAAGCAAAATACAGAGTTTAGATTTTGTCATCATTAACAAAACTATCCCAATACTGACTCACCAAGTTCTGGTTATCAACTAGCATATCCTTTTGAACCACTCGACCCTGTTGCTGCAAGCTCAACCTATGAGTAAGAGACCTATAAAGAGTATAGGTATCGGTCATTTTTTCAGCCTGCTCAGCACCAATCAAGCCAACTAAAGCAGCCGCTTCTAGCTGGCGAACATTGTCGGAAAATCGCATCAGCTCAGGGTATTTACATGACCAAGCCAACACCATGTATTGCACCATGAATTCAATATCAATGATGCCACCAGCACCTTGCTTAAGATCAAAACCTTGCTCTTTGCCACCAGTATCAAGATGAGCACGCATCTTCTCACGCATCTTGATGACTTCAGCTTTAAGTTCATTGCGATCTCGCGCTGAAGCAATAATCTCTTTACGGCACTCTTCAAATTTAGCCAGTAAATTAGGTTCACCGGCCAAACCGCGTGAACGAGTCAACGCTTGATGCTCCCAAACCCAAGCTTCTTTTTGCTGATAATCTTTAAAAGCTTCTAAACTAGAAACCAACAAGCCAGAGTTACCCGAAGGACGCAAACGCATATCTACTTCGTATAAGCGACCAGCAGCAGTAAAGCTGGTAATCATGTGAATTAAACGCTGCCCGAGACGAGTATAGAAAGTGAGATTGTCGATACTTCGATCGCCGTCTGTACTTCCGTTTGCCTGTGCATCGTGAATAAATACAAGATCGAGGTCTGAATCGTAACCAAGCTCCCAACCACCTGACTTACCATAACCAATAATCGCCAGTTGTGGAGTGAAAGCAACCTCGCCTTGGCTTACTGGAAAGCCATGTTTCTTAGTCAAATATTGCCAAGATTGCTGCAACACCTGATCTAAAAGTACTTCTGCCAACCACGTTAAGTGATCACTCACTTTCATTACAGGTAGTATTTCTGTTATATCGCAGGCAGCTATACGCAAGATAATAGAACGCCTAAAGCGACGCATAGCATCCATCTGAGCTTCTTCATCGTCTTCAGGTAATCGCAGTAATATTTGCTGAAGCTCTTCCGCTAGCATGGTTTTATCTGGTGGTGAAAATAGCGTATTGGCGTCTAGCAGTTCGTCCAGCAATGCTGGCGTCGTCGAAATCGCTTCGGTAAACCACACACTTTCTCGACACAATCGAATAAGATGCGTCAGCGCTGTTTGATTTTCACACAACAATACTAAATAGGCAGTACGACGTAACACCGCTTCTAAAATAGGGAAAACACGTTCTAATACCAAATCTGGATTGGCTTCGTCTGTTAATTTAGAAATCAGAGCCGCTAAAAATACAGCAAGTCGTTCATGACCGATAGGCTGCATAAACACTACGGTGCGAGAGCTAAGCAACTGCGAAATACGTGAAATACTCGCTTCTTGATCTTGCCAAGAAATCAGCTCAATCGCGTCTTGTATGGCTTCTCGATCCTCTGGATGCTTGATCAATAAACGCCATGTTTCCTGATTTTTCACTTCTTCAGTGCTTTCGTGACCATCATCGATTAATGCCACAAAAGAACGATGTACATTTTTGCGCACTTCCCAAAGACGTTTATCCAATGCCTCCCAAGAAGGGAAACCAACAATTAATGCAATGCGCGTACGTGCCCGATCATCTTCTGGCAATAGCTGCGTTTGCTCGTCGTTCACCGCCTGCAATGCATGCTCGGTGCGACGTAAAAGTAAATACGCCTCACGCAATTGATCCATTTCTTCGACAGGCAAATAATCCTGTTGAGCAAGGTAAGGTAACACTTTTAACAAGGCTGGCGTTTGCAAGCCCTGATCTCGACCACCGTGTAATATCTGCAAAGCTTGAGCGATAAACTCAACTTCACGAATGCCACCTTCGCCCAATTTAATATTGTGCTCTATACCTTTGCGACGTACCTCTTTGGCAATCATTTGCTTAAGATCGCGCAATGCTCCTATCGCACCAAAATCGAGATATTTGCGATAAACAAAGGGCTTGCGCAAGGCTTCAAATTCTCGTACATCCAGCGCATTACCCGACATGACACGAGCCTTGATCATGGCGTAACGCTCCCAATCTCGCCCTTGATCTTGGTAATAATTTTCCAACGAATCCATGTTTAATACTAAAGCACCAGACTGACCAAACGGCCGCAAACGCATGTCGACTCTAAAAACAAAGCCATCGGCGTTGACCTGGTCTAGATGCTGAATCAGTTTTTGACCAAGCTTGGTAAAGTACTCTTGATGTGACAGACTTTTCTTTCCGCCTTGAGTATCACCATGTTCACGAAAGGCAAAAATTAAATCTATATCAGAAGACAGGTTTAGTTCGTTTCCGCCAAGTTTCCCCATACCGATCACAATCATCAACTGAGGTAAGCCCTTGCTATCCAACGCCTGACCGTACAAGGCAAGATAGTGCTGCGTTGTCCATTGAAGGCTGGCATTCACACATGCATCCGCTAACGCGCTTAAACGTGACGTCAGCTCGGTCAATGAAAGCCGCTGCTGAATGTCCAAAGCTATTAACCGTACCATCCACCACTGACGATACAAACGCAAACGTTTGATAAAACCGGCTTCATCTAATGGCTCTAGTGATTCTGTCTGGCAAGCACTCGCCTCGCATGAAAAAAATGCTTCGCCAGCCATCAAGGCTTCTTTGGACGGCTTTTCAGGTAGCTTTTTAAGCGCCAACAAATCATCTAACCAATGGGGAAAACGAGTAAATTGCTGATGTAAATAATCACTCAAGATCCACAAGGGTTCTAATATATCAATTTGCTCTTGGTTTAATGAATCAAGCCCGTGCCTTTCTCGAGCATCTTGGACATGCTCCAATAACAAGGCACGAGAAGAGGATTGTTCACAAAATATCGCGTAGTTAGGGTTCAAATGCGGAGGTGTCACAGGGCTTCCTTACAAAATCTTCTTTTTATTTTTACACAGCTTGCTGGTTTAACCATTGCCCAACTGTCAACATGGTAATGCCAATTTGAGTCATGCCTGCGAGTTTTTTCAGCAACAAGTCTTCTTCCTCTACAAGTTGTTGTTCCAATTCGCCATCTAAGCACCCTAGCGCTTGCGCTAATTCATTGGGCAAACAGGCTCTCAATTGAACCATAGAATGCCGAAGGGGCTGCATAAGTGCTTCGTCTTTCATAAAATACATTGCTTCCCAATAAACTAACCACACTTCGTACCAATATGCGGCTAATTCGAGTGGATTAGAAGTATTAACAGGCTTGTTAGGAAATTCAATCTGTCCGTATTTTAAACGCACGCCTTTTTGCGCCTTTGAAACAATACTGACCTGAACCGGGACACGCTCTGCAAGTTGCAACGCAAACTGATACAAACCCGCCTCGTCGCCCTCTTTCAGCTCCAGTTCTAACTCACAAATCGCATCCTCACCATAAGGAGAGGTTACCAAACCTTGATCGCAAACCACTTCCATTTTGGTTTCTTGAGATTTGATGTTCCAAACTTGTCTCTCAAAGTCCGTACGATAGACTTCAATCAGCTTGCTACACCAAGACATATCTTGTAATGATTCGGGCAAAGGGACGTCACTTAATAAAGACAAATCCAATTGATCGCTAGGCACAAACCACTCCCATTCACCACGAGCATGCATGCCGACGCGGTTACTGCCTCGCGTTTTTACGGTTTGAATAAACTTATTGTTAACAGCACGAATACGCAGTGCCATACCGCCTTGCATGAGATCTGCGCCTTCCGTATCAAAATACGCATTCATCAAGGCCAACGTAGGCTGACGAGATTGTTCATTAGTGTCAGAAGATGCACAAATTTCATCAAGAAAATCACTTGCGGACTTGAGATACTCTGAGTGAAGCATTAACTTTAGCTCTAGCTCGGTAGCCATAATATACGAACCTCTAAAACCTTTGCTGTTGAGCAAACAACAAAGAAAAAATAATGTGCGAGCAAGTGTACCAGATGCCTAGCTTACAGTAGTAATATTCGAAAATAACTCGGATTCAAGGAATATCCTTTATGCCCGCACTTCCCTCTCTTATCAGTATGATGTCTCAACTTATTGCCTCGCCCTCTATCAGTTGTAGTCAAGCCCATTGGGATCAGTCAAATAAAGGTGTGATTCAATTGCTTGAAAGCTGGCTTAGTTCCCAAGGCTTTCAGTGCGAAGTCATGCCATTGCCAGACCAACCTAATAAGTTCAATCTGATTGCGACACTCGGAACTGGTGATGGTGGTTTAGTGCTTTCAGGTCACACTGATACGGTTCCTTACGATAAAGGCCGTTGGAAATCAGACCCATTTAAATTGGAAGAAAGAGAGCAAAAACTTTACGGCCTTGGCAGCTGTGATATGAAAGGCTTCTTCGCCATTGTGCTCGATACCGTTCGACAAATGCAGCTATCTAACTTAAAACAGCCGCTTATCATTCTGGCGACCGCTGATGAAGAAAGCTCAATGTCTGGTGCAAGAGCCTTGGTTGAACGAGGTTCGTTAAAGGCACGATACGCTTTGATTGGTGAACCCACATCATTAACGCCCATTTATGCTCACAAAGGCATTATGATGGAACGTATCCAAGTCACTGGCCAATCAGGGCATTCTTCTAATCCCTCGCTGGGAAACAATGCACTGGATGCCATGCACGATGTAATGTCAGAATTAATGGCATTTCGTCAGCAACTTAAAGCAAACTATCGCGATGCCAGCTTTGTCATTGACTACCCAACGATGAACTTTGGCTGCATTCATGGCGGAGATAACCCAAACCGTATTTGCGGACGCTGTGAGCTGGAGTTTGATTTACGAGCACTACCAGGTATGAGCAACCAAGCATTAATGGCGGAAATTGCTCAGATATTGCCGCGTATCGAAGAAAAAACTGGCACAATAATACAACTAAATAGTTTATTTCCTGATGTTCCGTCTTTTTATACGCCAGTCGAATCGGATATCATAAAAGCCTGTGAAGCCTTAACTAATCGCCAAGCGAGTACTGTAGCATTTGCAACAGAAGGTTCTTTCCTGAATCAAATGGGTATGGAAACCTTAATTTTAGGGCCTGGCTCTATAGATCAAGCCCATCAACCAAATGAATTTATGGCGCTAGATCAAATTCAACCTATGCAAGAGGTAATTCGCGGTCTAATCGAGCGTTTTTGCCTTAAATTAAACGAGCAAAAAAATGAGGAATAGCGTGACAGAAGAATTCAATTATGTGGACTGGTTCCGCCATTCTTCCCCCTATATTAATGCCCATAGGGGAAAAACCTTTGTCATATTGATTCCAGGTGAGGCGGTAGAGTGCGCTCACTTTTCAAGCATTATTCACGACCTTGCCTTGCTGGACTCATTAGGAATTCGTCTTGTCTTAGTACAAGGCGCCCGCCCACAAATTAGTCGAGTATTAACCAATAGACATTTAACCAGCCGCGTTGAAGACGATTATCGTGTCACGCCACAAGATCAGCTACTGGATATTATCCAAGCGTCTGCGGCAGTGCGAGTCCAACTTGAAGCTCAGCTATCTATGGGACTATCGAATACCCCAATGGATGGCGCTAGATTAAAAGTATGTAGCGGGAATTATGTTATCGCCAGACCTTTAGGTGTAGTTGATGGCATAGATTATGGTCACACAGGTGAAGTTCGCCGAATCGATACCGAAGCAATTTTTCGATTACTTGAAGATGACAACATGGTGCTTTTGCCTCACCTTGGCTTTTCACCTACAGGTGAAGTATTCAACCTAAAAAGCGAAGACGTTGCCATTCAAGCAGCAATACAGCTTAAAGCCGACAAACTGGTTATTTTCTCGGAAGAAGAAGGCGTCTTCACAAGTAATGGTGAGCTCTATTCTGAGTTATTAACCAAAGACGCCGAAGCTATTCTCAAAGAGAAAACACTATCTACCATTACTCACGCGGCATTAGACGCTTGTGTCCAGGCCGTTCGTCAGGGTGTGCCGAGAGCGCATATCATTTCTTACAATGAAAATGGCGGTCTACTACAAGAACTCTTCACTCGTGAAGGTTCAGGTACCATGATAAATGAAGACAGCTATGAGCAATTGCGACCAGCCCACATTGATGATGTTGGTGGCATGATGGCATTATTAGCTCCACTGGAAGAAAAAGGTGTTTTAGTAAGACGATCTCGCGAACTTCTAGAGAACGAGATAGACCGCTTTATTGTCATAGAACGTGATGGTGCTATTGTCGCCTGCGCGGCACTTTATCCGTTTGAGCAAGAGTATTCCGGTGAATTGGCTTGTTTGGCGGTCTCGCCAGATTATAGGGGCTCTAACCGTGGTGAACGCTTACTAAAAGGCATAGAACAAGCTGCTAAGCGTCAAAACCTAACTATGCTCTTCTTATTAACCACACGAACCGCTCATTGGTTTATTGAACGAGGGTTTAGCGAAACGACATTGGCAAGTTTACCAACGCAAAAACAAGCGCTGTACAACTATCAACGTAACTCAAAAATCTTCTCAAAGCAGCTGTAATAACTATTTAGAGAGCAGCTCAAAGAACAGATAAAATTAGCGAGCCAATGATACTTTTTCATTGGCTCGCGAATCAAAAACAAGATTAATCTAACCCAGAACAATAATCATTGAACTCTACCAAGATATAAAGCTCATTATCATGCTGGATGGCTCCTTGAATACAGTCATGATCTCGATACTCCAGTCCATGGGTATCATTATTTTCAGGCAGGTCCATAACTCGTTCCACGGCTTCTACTCGAAT
Organism: Marinomonas sp. BSi20584; assembly: GCF_002792415.1. NCBI lineage: Bacteria > Pseudomonadati > Pseudomonadota > Gammaproteobacteria > Oceanospirillales > Oceanospirillaceae > Marinomonas > Marinomonas sp. BSi20584. The sequence continues at coordinate 26,127 of NZ_KZ454870.1, read as the reverse complement.
TCCAAAATAGCCAGTAGGTAAATCCAACACAATAATATGACCTTCCTCTTCGCACTCAGCTGGATCTAAATTCAACAAATGCGTACCGTACAATACCGTTACCATATTACCGCGCACATCAATCATACCCTCAACACCTTCACGAGCACCTGGCACAGGAGCCGGAGACTGGTAACTAAGTACTTCTTTGACAGTTGAAATAGGGTGAACATAACGCTCACTTCCTAAACGAAAGCAAATCCCCTTCTCGACCACTTGCTCCACAACCCGCTCCTTAAAATAATTTGCTGTCTAAATAAAAAAATAATATAAACGTGATGTTTAAAGAAAAAAATAATTACATCTCTAATCTTTAACTTCAAGTTTAAAGCAAAAAAAAGCGACCATTCGGTCGCTTTTTCTAATTTCGTCTTTTTCAATTCCTAATGATTAATCCATTATTTTAAATGGAATAAACATTGGGTAACCCTGTCTAATGACTCGCATTGGCACAGAACGCCCACTTGGAATATCTTTGGCAATTTCACCAAACTCCGCAACACTGGTAATACGCTTGCCATTTAACATGGTGATCACATCACCTTGCTGCAAACCATTACGTGCCGCTGTACCACCAAGTACTTGCTCGATGACAACACCATTGTCAATATCAAAGTTCTTCGCCATGTCTGCAGGTACTTCTCCTACAATCATACCAAGACGGTTTTGATCCTGTTGTGATTGAGCGACTACTTTAGGATCATTTGGTCGTGCTTCTAGCATCACAGAGATGGTTTGCTCTTTACCATCTCGATACACTTTCGCATCGACTTTTTCACCGGCTTTCATTTGACCAACAATGTAAGGCAGCTCACCAGAATGTGCGATGGACTCACCATTGAATTTCAAGATGATATCACCTGATTTTAAGCCCGCCTTTTCCGCTGGAGAATCAGGTAATACACGGCTTATCAATGCACCATTTGATCTATCTAAGCCAAATGACTCAGCCAACTCATTGTTTACATCCTGAATCAACACACCCAGCCAAGCGCGAGATACTTTACCATCGCTCTTCAGTTGATCCACAACCGACATGGCAACTTTTGAAGGAATCGCAAACGACACTCCCATAAAACCACCAGAACGAGTGTAAATTTGTGAGTTAATACCAACGACTTCACCGTCTAGGTTGAACAAAGGACCACCAGAGTTACCTGGGTTGATCGCTACGTCCGTTTGGATAAATGGTACATAGTTATCAGATGGTAAGCTTCGTCCTGTTGCACTGACGATACCTGCGGTCACCGTGTAGTCAAAGCCGAATGGAGAACCTATCGCTAATACCCACTGACCCGGCTTAAGCTTATCTGAATCACCCATTTTAACGATAGGTAAGTCATCAGCTTCGATTTTAAGTAGAGCTAAATCGGTTCTAGGATCCGTGCCAACCAATTTTGCGACATACTCACGTCTATCATTAAGGCGTACATGAATAACATCCGCGCCATCAATAACGTGATTATTGGTCAATACATAACCATCATGGGAAACAATAAAACCAGATCCCAATGAACTACGCTGTCCCTGCTGTGGCGGTGCTTGTTGACCGAAAGGCTGCTGACCAAAGAAGTGTTTAAAGAACTCATTGAGTTCTTCGCTATTGGGCCCTAATTGCTGACCACCTTCGTTAGCCATTTTTGTGGTAACAGTTTGTTCCGTACTGATATTCACAACAGCGGGAGAGGCTTTTTCCACTAACTCCGTAAAGTCAGGGAGTGAAGCCGCATGAGTAAGCATCGAAGCCATCATAAAACTACTAACGACAACCATGCTAACTTGTTTAAGCAATCTGTTCATTGATTGGTCTCCTTAAGACGTACCAAATTAATTACAGTGCCAGGTGAAGAGATTTAGACGTTTACGAAGTCACAACCAAAGGAATATGATCATCGTTAAGCGATTCAATTCTTAAAATTTTCGGATAGTAATCAAGATTGTTCATTTCTTGTTTTGACTTGTTTCTTGCCAATAGCAAACCACCAGCAAAGCCCATAATAGAGAAAATAACCGCGATGCCCGATTCACCGCCCCACAAGGACGGTATAACAGCTCCGCCAACCAGACCAAGCAATGGTATCAGATACATCCAAACAGACGCCTGCAATAGCGTATCTTCAGGAATTCCGACGACAACACTCTGTCCGATTTCTACTGACAAAGGATCTATGGCTCGCATACGCATTCTATTCGAGGAAGACACTTGAGCAATAGCATGATGCCCACAACCATGACGAGCACGACAAGAAGTACAGCTGCTCGTACGTATTGTTTCTACGTCAGCAAAACCCTCTTCTATAGACAATACTCTTCCGGTCTCTTCTATCATTACTCTTGCCTTGGCATAAATACGGTCATCAGTTTTTCAATGGTAGGTTCTGGAACTTCGCCAACCATAGTCAACAAATACAATTGATCTTTTACTTTAATACTACGTTCACCAGCGATGGTCGCGCCCATATTTAAAATGGACATTGCTTTAGGCTTCATCGTCGGCTCAACAAAAATAGACACAGTCGCCATTCCATCAGATAACAGCAACATACTGGTACCGTGATTTAAAGATCTTGCTTCAGGCCAAACCAGAGAAAAACCTTCCGGTAACCAGTCGAATTGCCAAAGGTTTTTTACTCGTCTTGGCTGAGTTTCAACTACGGGTTCAGCGTAACTACCTTCTTTGGGGGCAAAATCTTTATCTTTCAAGTCTGGAGCAAAATTAACAGAGGCAAATTGAATCCGTTCCAATAACTTACCATCGGTTTTCATCATGTCATGTTTTAAAAGAAAGTGGTTTTCTTCGTCTAACCAAAATTGATGCCCATATCGATATTGATCCTTTGGAGCAAGCTTTACGGAAATAACTTTACGGCCCGCAATTCGACTCGTATGGTCACCGACGATCATATCGTAGCCTTTGATAAGTCGATCACTTTCTACATCTTTAAAGCGCTTAAAAGGCGGTACTAATGGAGCGCGCATATTCGCAACAAGTGCATTTGGATAGACAGAAATGATTTTGTCATCAATACGCAAGACTTCAATCTTATCGCCGTCTAAATCCACCAAACTTTCATATTCCACTCCGCCCATCAAATCATGACGAACACGCATACTGTTCATATTCATTGCTTCAGAGTGCACAAACACACCATCGTAACTCAGCGTAGAAAACGACTGTGTCATACTTCTTAGTAAATGCAATGCATCAGGCGTCGTGTTACTTGCTACGCTTATACCTGAAATATTAAGGCATAGTAGTGTGAAAAAAATATGTAATGGCGAAAATAATCTCATAAATTACTCTTTTACGGGATAACTAACGACTCGAGCCATAGGTATCATTCCCTGCCCAACCGTCATTGCCGCTTGCTCAGCGTGTTGTCGAAGATAATGCTGCAATCTAACGTTATCTATCTGCAAAGCATCTTTATCCAATTCAGCCAATGGAGTTACAGCCATATTGGTTGATGAAGAGCGAACCTCCGCCACTAAATTAGGAGCAGTTGCATCGGGTGTTAATAGCTCATTACCACCAAAGATCACCACAAACGCAACACTCGCAGCCACAGCAACGCTAGATAAGGCTACGCGCCACACTGGACGAGCAACCTTGTTTTCACTTGGTAAAACAAAAGGCAGTAAGTTGTTTGCGCTTTGCTCTTCTGGAAATGAAGCATCAACATCAATTCCTGCACGGATTCGTAACATCAAACTATCTTCAAGCCCAACCGCAACGAATGAATCTTTATGAAGCGCCTGTTGGATTAAATGATAAGCCTCTAGCTGACGACTTAACTCAGCACTATCTCCATCTATTAGGAGATCTAGATCTTGTTCTGTTGCTTCACCATCAAACATAGCCGACAAGCTAGAAAGCATAACTTGGGAACTGTCGTTTTCGTTGAAGCTATCGTTTTCTCGAGTACTGTCATTTTCTCGGGAGCAATCATTTTTTGGGAAACTGCCGTTTAAAGCTGTCATATTTACTCTCCTGTATCCATCAATGGACGTATGTGTTTTTCTACCGCCTCTCTAGCGCGAAAAATACGTGATCGAACTGTTCCAACAGGGCAGTCCATGATCAATGAAATATCTTCGTAACTCAGGCCATCGAATTCACGTAATGTTAATGCGCTACGCAATTCTTCCGGCAAATGTTGGATTGCATAATGAATCGCTTTTTCAAGACGATCACTGTTTAACTTTGCTTCAGGCGTGTCTATATCCGCTAAGGATTCATACACACTGAATACCTCTTCATTATCCAGCTCAACATCTGATTCTGGAGGACGACGAGAACGACTCACTAGATAATTTTTCGCTGTATTTACTGCAATACGATACAACCAAGTGTAAAAAGCACTTTCCCCACGAAAACTCCCTATCGCACGATACGCCTTAATAAAGCTATCTTGAGCTACATCCAGTACTTCACTTCTATCTTGTACATAACGTCCAATTAAACCAATGACCTTATATTGATATTTGATAACAAGCAGATCAAACGCCCGCTTGTCACCCTGCTGTACTTTCTCAACTAACGCCTGATCAGAAGACGTTTCGTGCTGCATAGGCACCTCATATAAAAACCTTATTCGTCTGCGCCCTTGCTCATTACAAGAGAAGACAACATTCAACCCAGCGAGTTCCCATCTTGCATTATCAAATCGTCTATTTAGAGGAATTACAACTCACTCTAAATAATGAAGTATGATGAATATTCAAAATGCGATCTCAGAAAGTGTTCACTATTTGTTGGCAACAATAGTAACATTAATTTTTTAGCCATAATCAGATCAATAACATGAGCCGACATTATAAACACGACATCGTCATTATTGGCGCGGGAGCCGCGGGGCTAACGCTTGCTCTTGAGCTGGCCGACAACCATCGCGTGGCAATTTTGACAAAAGCAGATATCCGTGAAGGATCCACTTTATATGCTCAGGGAGGTGTCGCTGCTGTATTATCGGATAAAGACACAGTTGATTCCCACATTAACGACACCATAGACGCAGGGGTCGAACTTGGTGATCCGGAAGCCATTCGCTTTACTGTTGAACATTCTAAAGAAAGTATTGATTGGCTAATCGATCAAGGCGTTCCTTTCACCCGTTATGGGGAAAGCGAGGAATACCATCTAACAAAAGAAGGCGGTCATAGCCACAGACGCATTATTCATAGCGCCGATGCGACAGGGTTAGCGATTTCAAAAACGCTCATTAAGAACGCAAGCAATCACCCAAATATCGAATTTTTCCCAGATCGTGTGGCCATTGATGTTGTCACCACTAAAAAACTCGGCATCGCAGGAGCAAACCGAGCGGTTGGTGTTTATGCTTTAAATCTAGACGATGATGTCATTGAAGTATTTCATGGCCGCTTTATATCATTAGCATGCGGCGGCAGCAGCAAGGTTTACCTTTATACCAGCAATCCAGATACCGCTTCTGGCGATGGTATTGCCATGGCGTGGCGGGCAGGTTGTCGAGTCGCAAATATGGAATTTAATCAATTTCACCCAACTTGTCTTTACGACGCCAAAGCCAAAACCTTTTTGATCTCAGAAGCAGTTCGTGGCGAAGGCGGTAAACTCTTATTGCCTGATGGCACTGCTTTTATGGCGAAATTTGATAAGAGAGAAGAATTAGCACCACGAGATATTGTTGCTCGTGCAATCGACCACGAGATGAAACGCCTTGGTATTCATCATGTCTTGCTGGATATTTCCCACAAAGATCCTGAGTTCATTAAAGAACACTTCCCAACGATTTATAAACGCTGTTTAGAATACGGTCATGACATGACAAAAGGCCCAATCCCTGTCGTCCCAGCCGCGCACTATACCTGTGGCGGCGTAGTTGTTAATCGCCACAGCGCAACCGATATTGATAACCTATATGCCATTGGTGAAACGGCTTATACCGGACTTCATGGGGCAAATCGTCTTGCGAGTAATTCTTTATTAGAGTGTATTGTTTTTGCTCGCTCTGCCGCTCATCACATTTCTGAAAACCACTTACAAAATAATGATGTAGCGATTCCAGATTGGGATGAAAGCAAGGTAACAAACTCTGACGAAGACGTAGTAATTACCCACAACTGGCAAGAGTTACGACGCTTTATGTGGGATTATGTCGGCATCGTAAGAACGGATAAACGTCTCCTAAGAGCCAAACATCGGGTTGATTTATTGTTGTCAGAAATCCAAGAGTTTTACGCTAACTACAAGATCTCTAATGATTTGCTCGAACTACGAAATCTAGCTGTCGTCGCCGATCTAATTATACGTTCAGCGATGTCTCGAAAAGAAAGCCGCGGTTTGCACTTCACGTTAGATTATCCAAATAAGCTAACCACCAGCACCCCGACAATACTGACACCAAAAAACACAGACTAAGCTGTGTTTTTTAATTTTTAGAACACATAAATTTTTAGAGCTAAGCTTTTGAAGAAAAACGTTTTTTAGCCTCTTCACTGCGGTGCAGCAAAATTTGCTGTGCTGCATATGAACGTAGTATTTTGTACTGATTCCCCGGCACACTATCTCGATATATCACTCGATATTTGGACCAATTTCTATCCAAAAAAGTCTGTCCTTGATCCACTTTAGCGATAAGCTGAACCCCATTGGCGCGGATGAAAAGCAGCCTTTCATAACATCCTCGATCAAATAGAAACGCGCCTTGCTCATCGATACTTATCTGTCGTGAAGGTTGGCGAAACATACGAATGAGTAGCACCAATCCACCTAAGCCAATACTCAGATAAAGCAATGCCCGCCAAAAGGCAGGCATCCAATAAATCTGCAACAGAGCAACATAAGCCACGACCACAAATAGCCAAAGCCCTATGCCGATCCATGAGCACTTAAGCTCGGTAGTTTTCAGGCTGAACACGAGACAAAATTATATTAACAATACGCATATGATCCGGATCTTCCGGCACAGAGCTTTGCATAAACCATGGAAAAAGATCTTGATCTTCACAGGTAAGCAAATTAACGAAGCGCTGTTTGTCTTCCTCTTCAAGCGTCAAATACACATCTGCTAAAAAAGGCTCTAGTAGAACATCAAGTTCCAACATGCCGCGACGACACTGCATTTTAAGGCGTTTAAAACTAATCGAATCTGTGGTTTCAGTCATGTCATTACCCTTGAAATAGAATGCCGCCATTATAGCCATTTATACAAAAAAAACGAAAACGCCTTAACATCATTAACTGATATTTATCACGTAAAACCTTATTAGACATACAGATAGCGCCAATTAAAGGACGTCAAAAGAGTATTAAATTGACTCGATTTTTATCAATAACTTAAAAATGAAACAAAATAGTACATTTATTGGCGATTTATGTATTAACAGGTCAATTATCACATGGCCTATATTAATGATCACTTGATGAGCAATTATCGAGAATTAGGTACGACTATAAAAACAAAGAAACTCCAAACTGGGGGAAACCTATGAAACGCCTTACCAAAAATACCTTAACTTATGCGGTATCTATCACAGCAGCCATGACAGCTGCTAGCGCCTTCTCTGCAACTCAAATCACAGTGGCTACTGTAAACAATGGCCACATGATCGAAATGCAAAAGCTCACACCTGAATTTGAAAAAGCCAACCCAGGCATCAAAGTTAAATGGGTAACTTTAGAAGAAGGTGTTTTACGTCAAAACGTTACACAAGACATCGCCAACAAAAGTGGTCTTTATGACGTCATGACTATTGGCATGTATGAAGCGCCTATCTGGGGTGAGCGCGGCTGGCTACAAGCAGTCGACACCAGCGGAAGCTATGATGCAAAAGACATCCTGCCATCTATTCGCGGTGGTTTGTCTTATAAAGGTACCATGTATGCAGCACCATTCTACGGTGAAAGCTCCATGGTCATGTATCGCAAAGATCTTGTGAAAGCCGCTGGCATGGAAATAAATGATCGTGACAGCTGGGAACATATTCGTGATGTAGCAGCAGCTGTAAATAATCCCGAAAAAGGCATTTATGGTATTTGCTTACGTGGCAAAGCTGGCTGGGGTGACAACATGGCATTCATGACCGCCATGGCGAACTCTTTCGGCGCTCGTTGGTTTGATGAAAACTGGAAACCTCAACTAGAAACAGCGGAATGGAAAAACGCCGTTAACTTCTATGTTGACCTGCTAAATAAATACGGACCTCCAGGCGCAAGCAGCAACAGTTTCAACGAAAACCTAGCGTTATTCAATGAAGGGAAATGCGGCATGTGGATTGACGCAACTATCGCGGCATCTTTCGTAACCGATCCTAAACAAAGTAAAGTCGCTGACAAAGTGGGCTTCGCTCAATCTCCTTATGCTGTAACAGAAAAAGGCGCGAACTGGCTTTGGTCATGGGCTCTTGGTATCCCAGCTGCGACTAAAAACGCCGACGCTGCGCAAAAATTCGTTCGTTGGGCGACGTCTAAAGAATACATCCAATTGGTTGGCGAAAAAAATGGCTGGGCTGCGGTACCAACAGGTACAAGAGCCAGCACTTATGCTAACCCAGAGTTCCAAAAAGCGGCAGTATTTGCTGATGCGGAATTAAAAGCCATCAATTCAGCTGATCCAACTGACAGTACGCTAAAACCGTCTCCTTATGTAGGTGTTCAGTTTGCTGCTATCCCTGAGTTCCAAGCAATTGGTACGACTACTGGGCAAATGATCTCAGGCGCATTGTCTGGCTCTATGACAGTCGATCAAGCTTTGAAATCTGCAAACACTTCTGCAGATCGTCAAATGCGTCAAGCGGGTTATTACTAACCATTCATTAAGCTCGACAAAGAAATAGGGCTTAGCCCTATTTCTTACTTTTGATTCGTTCTACTTAAGAACAGATTTCCCTGCTTATAATAAGAGAAACTCAACATGAAGCGCTCAATCACTCGCTTATTAATGGCACCATCAGTCATCATGCTTTTGGTTTGGATGATCATCCCGTTATCCATGACCATTTATTTTTCCACCATTCGCTACAACTTATTGTACCCAGGTCAGAATAACTTCGTTGGGTTGATGAATTTTGAATTCTTTATTACCGACCCAGGTTTTATTCCAGCGGTATCGAACACCTTAATTCTGCTACTTTCCGTCTTGATCATCACTGTGGTTTTAGGTGTGATGCTATCCGCTTTGATTGATAAGCCGTTTTTCGGCCAAGGCATTGTTCGTGTCTTATTAATTTCGCCTTTCTTTATCATGCCAACCGTCAATGCATTGATTTGGAAAAATATGATGATGAACCCTGTTTATGGCATTTTCGCATGGATATCAGAATCGCTAGGTTTTGAACCCATAGATTGGCTATCAAGTTACCCGTTAGTCTCAATCATTATCATGGTCAGTTGGCAATGGTTACCCTTCGCTATTTTAGTATTTGTTACCGCGCTGCAATCCCAAGACACAGAGCAGAAAGAAGCGGCTCAAATGGATGGTGCAACGGGCTTACACATATTCCGTTACCTAACCATTCCTCATCTTGCCCGTCCAATAGCCGTGGTTGTGATGATAGAAACCATCTTCCTATTAGCGGTTTTTGCTGAAATCTTTGTTTCCACAGGCGGTGGCCCAGGTTACGACAGTACTAACTTGGCCTATCTGATATATAACCAAGCGCTTCTGCAATATGACGTTGGTGTGGCTTCTGCTGGTGGTTTGTTTGCCGTGTTGCTTGCCAATATCGTGGCCTTTTTCTTAATTCGTGCCGTTGGCAAAAACTTAACGGTGTGAGGTGAATACGATGACTCTTAATCAACAACGCAAACTCAAAACCATTCTTACCGGACTGTTCGCATGGACGGTAGCTTTGGTGTTATTTTTCCCGATTTTTTGGATGTTTATCACCTCGTTCAAGACCGAACTACAGGCGATATCTGTACCACCGTCTCTGTTCTTTGAACCAACACTCGATAACTTCAGAATCGTTCAAGAACGCAGTGACTACATCCATCACGCATGGAACTCAGTTGTCACGTCATTTGGTTCCACCATTATCGCTCTGGTGATTGCCATTCCTGCGGCCTACTCCATGGCGTTTTTCCCTGGAAAGCGTACGAAAGACATTTTGCTCTGGATGCTCTCTACAAAAATGCTGCCAGCTGTAGGTGTATTAGTTCCTATTTATATCCTGTGCCGAGACTATGGATTGTTGGATTCTAAAACGGCTCTGGTGATCATTTTCACTCTGATGAATTTGCCTATTATCGTGTGGATGCTGTTTTCCTACTTCAAAGATTTGCCAAAAGAAATCCTCGAAGCCGCGAGAATGGACGGAGCTACCCCTTGGGATGAAGTGGTAAAAGTTGTGCTGCCACTTTCTGTTGGTGCCATTTCGTCTACGGCTCTTTTATCTATCGTACTTTGTTGGAACGAGGCTTTTTGGTCTCTCAACCTAACAGCATCTGATGCCGCGCCGTTAACCGCGATGATTGCCTCTTACTCCAGCCCTGAGGGTCTGTTTTGGGCGAAATTGTCCGCTGCATCCACACTTGCTTGCGCACCAATCGTTATTTTCGGTTGGTTCTGTCAAAAACAATTGGTCCAAGGCTTAACTTTCGGCGCCGTAAAATAATTATTAGGAAGTTTCTTTATGACTTACTTAGCGATCACAGATCTACAAAAACATTACGACAGCTACCACGCATTGCGCGGCATTAATCTAAGTATTACTGAAGGTGAATTCGTCGTATTCGTTGGGCCATCTGGCTGTGGTAAATCCACATTACTACGGACTATTGCAGGCTTAGAATCCAGCACTGGCGGAAGCATAGAACTAGACGGCAGAGACATTACCGAAGTGGCGTCGTCAAAACGCGACCTTGCTATGGTGTTCCAGTCTTATGCTTTGTATCCACACATGACGGTGGCCGATAACCTTTCCTTCGCCCTTCGTCTTGCGAAAGTATCTGATGCTGAAATCAAAGAAAAAGTACGTTCAGTTTCGGCGTCTTTACAACTTGACGCCTTATTAGAACGTAAACCAAAAGAACTGTCTGGTGGTCAACGCCAGCGTGTTGCCATTGGTCGCGCCATTGTGCGTCAACCGAAAGTCTTCTTGTTCGATGAGCCGCTATCCAACCTAGACGCCGCGCTTCGTGTACAAATGCGTTTGGAATTAGCTCGTCTTCATAAAAAGCTTGCCACGACAATGATTTATGTAACCCACGATCAGGTTGAAGCCATGACTTTGGCTGATCGCGTGGTTATTTTAAATGCAGGCCAAATAGAACAAGTTGGTACACCGCTTGAACTTTACCGCCAGCCAAATAGCCGCTTTGTTGCTGAGTTCATTGGTACGCCAAAAATGAACTTAATCGCAGCAAATAAAATAGTACGTCATGAAGACAATCTAGCGATCGAACTACTTGGACAGCAAATCCTTTTCCCTGCAAATCGTTTAAAAGGCCCGCTACCAGATTCGGTTGTTGTCGGCATTCGTCCGGAACATATGACGTTAGTCGAAGAAGGTGGAGATTTATCTGGCCGCATTGAGTTGGTCGAACACCTAGGTTCCGAAGCTTACGCACACCTGCAATTGTCTAGCGATCAAACCATTATTATCAAAGCTCCAGCTCGAACTGAGCTAAAAGATGGACAAGAAGTTAGTCTCAAAATTGATATTTCAGAAATCATTTTGTTTAATGAAAATGACCGTGTCATCTCTGTTATTCCAGAGGAGGCTTAATATGGCTAATTATTTACAAGCCGCTTCAAATGTAGAACAGCTTTCTGTTCAGAATTATTCAAAAGAAGCAGTTCAAGCAGGCATAGTACATTTGGGTGTTGGTGCATTTCATCGTGCTCACCAAGCCGTGTACATCGACCGACTATTAGCTAATGACACACAACAAAACTGGGGCATTATTGGCGTTAATATTCGCCCACAAGACAGTCAATCTTTTGCTCGCTTTATTAAGCAAGAAGGCGAGTATGTTTTAAAAACCATGGCGGCTGATGGCGAGACAAAGTACGAACATATTCGTTCTATTGTTCAGCAAATTGACGGTGCACAAGCGCCTGAAAAAGTTGACTCTGCACTTGCCGATGCTAAGACTCAGCTTGTCACATCAACGGTTACTGAAGGCGGTTACTACCTTGATGAAAATCGTCGTTTAATGCTGGAACATCCAGCGATTAAGGATGATATAGAAGGCGCTCGTAATACGCTTTATGCTTTTCTGTACGCTGGACTTAAACTGCGTAGCGAAACATCTAAGGCGAAAATCACCCTATTATGCTGCGATAACCTTCGTCATAACGGTGAATTACTCGAAACTGGCCTAATGCAGTTTTTGGATGCTAAGCAAGATTCGGCGCTGTCGGAATGGGTAGAAGAAAATGTGTCTTTCCCTTGCTCTATGGTGGATCGAATTACACCTAAGCCAAGCCAGCAGCATGTAGACGATGTTCGTTCACGCTTCGGTGTTAATGACAACATGACAGTCATGGGCGAAGACTTCATTCAGTGGGTCGTAGAAGACAAGTTTGCCGGTAAAAAACCCGCTCTTGATCTCGTTGGCGTGCAATTTGTCAAAGACGTCGTGCCTTTTGAAGAAGCTAAAATTCGTATTTTAAACGCAGGCCATACCTGTGTAACGTATCAAGCAGCATTAAAGGGCCTCACCTACTTTGATGAAGCCATGCGCGATGACGAATTGAAGCAGTATTTTTCTGACTTCATTCTGCAAGATTCGATTCCTGCAATTGGGGACTCTGTGGTCGATCTACCAGCTTATTTCGATATTATTGCGCAGCGTTTTAGCAACGCAAATATTGGCGATACAGTGGAACGTATCTGCACCGATGGCTACGCTAAATTCCCTATATTTGTTTTCCCAACGCTGGAAGGCGCTTATCGCAAAGGTCGAACTCCGGTTAAAACTATCCAAGGCATCGCCAGCTGGTTCACCTTTATTCAGCTATCGAATGAAGGCAAGCTCAGCACGCCTTATCATGAGCCAAATAAGGCTTCTCTTGTCGCTTTCAGCAATGACAAGGCAGGTATTAAGGCCTTTGTAACAGATCGCTTTTTATGGGGTAATGTGCCAACAGAGTTCCCGGACTTTGTTACGCAACTCACTGAAGCAATTCAGATAAGTATGACAAAGTATGCTTAGGTAGTTCTCACCTAATGAGAGTGTCTAATTCAAGAATCTAAGGCGAATAACGACAATTTTTTGCCTTAGATTCTTAAATGTATTTTATTAAAATAAGAAAATAAGCAGTGAATTGTCGTTAATATAGAATTAAAGTCTTACGTCTAACAATAAAGCTGCTGAGCGAGAAGATTATGTCTAATACCGCCAAACGCATCACGCCCGAATACGAAATTGTCGAAGATAACGAAACTATTCGCTATTTAGAACACGGCTATCCGTGTGACCTTATTCGCTGGCACGCCCATGATGATTACGAGCTGCATTTTATCGTTGCCACATCGGGCAAAGTCTTTGTAGGCGATTACATTGGCAATTACTCACCAGGCCAACTTATTTTAACCGGCCCTCGACTCCCTCATAACTGGATTTGCCAACACAACCAAGAAGATGTTCAACTCAGAGACATGGTAATTCGTTTCGACCATGAGTCCTTTTCAAATGGTATGAAAATAATTCCTGAGTTAGCCGAAATTCTACCTATGTTAGCCAGAGCGAAATCTGGCATTGAGTTTTTTGAACAAGATCATGAGTACCTAAAAGACGTCTTCCAAAAAGTCCGCGACTCCAGCGGCTTATCAAGGTTAATTCTCGCGCTTCCTCTCTTACAAAAACTGGCGCAGAGCCGAAGTTACCGCTTACTTTCAACCGTGCAAATCGATTTGAAATCCAGTGAAACATTGCAACGAAAAATCAACACAGTGGTTGATTATGTGTCACAGAACTACAGCAATGATATTACACTTTCCAGTGTAGCGAATTTGATTGGTATGTCAGACAGCCATTTTTCGCGTTTCTTTAAAAAGGCGACAGGCAACCGCTTTATTGAATTTGTGAATCGCGTTCGAGTCAGCCGTGCTTGTAGCTTGTTAACCGAAACAGACCAACAAATCGCCACAATTTGTTTTCAGGTTGGCTTCAACAATGTTGCTAACTTTAATCGCCGGTTTCATGAGCTGAAAGGCGTTACGCCAAGAGATTTCAGGACTCAAAGCAACATTCATATTGAAGGCATTGCGCCCGTATCATAATACGTCTCGCGTCTTGGGATCATAAAAAAGCACCACCTAGATATTATCTTCGTGGTGTTTTTTATCAAAACAACTGTCGTTATTAAGACGACAGCCGCATCAGCTTTTCATTTAGGTCTTTTGTTGATTGATAAAGTGATTGGTACAAGGCGTACTTATCTTGATAGTAAGACCCAAAAGTGGCCACTGGCTCATGAACCTCTAAAACATCCGGCATGGTGCAATATTCAGCAATCAGCGATTCGATGTTTTTGCCTTGGCTTTGTTGCTCGCCTAACAAGGCCAATCGTGCTGCGCCCAAACCAGGTCCAACATCACCGCCATCACGATAAATCAAACGCTTATTCAATACGTTGGAAATGATCTGACGCCACAGAGCAGAACGAGCCCCGCCACCAATGAGTGACAGCTCATCAACCGCACTTCCCGCACTGTCCAAGGCATTTTGACAATCCAATAAAGAGAACGCCACACCCTCCAATATCGCCAACGTCATAGCTTCAACATTAGCTGTATTCGTTAAGCCAATAAATTGTCCATTGGCTAGCGGATCATTATGTGGTGTTCGCTCACCACTCAAATAAGGCAAAAACAACACATTAGTTCGCTCGATATCACTGTCTTCAAGCGCGTCCAGTAATTCTGCAACGGACTTATCCACCAGCTTGGCGAACCAAGCTAATGAGTTCGCTGCGCTAAGAGTAACGCCCATTTGGTGCCAACGATTAGGTAAGGCATGACAAAAAGCATGCACAGTATTCTGTGGATTGGCTTTATGAGACTCGCTCACAGTGAAATACACACCAGAAGTACCCAATGAAATAAAACCTTGACCGGGATTAGTAACACCCATGCCAACCGCTCCAGCGGCATTGTCTCCGGCGCCGGCCACAACTGGTAATTGGAGAAGCCCTAACTCTTGAGCAATAGCTTCAGACAAAGTACCTACAACATCACAACCTTCATACATTTTTGGCATATTGGCTTGACTCAAGCCGGTTGCGGCCAATAAAGCATCGTCCCATTGGCGTGTTTCAGGGTTTAACCAAAGCGTACCGGCGGCATCAGAACAATCCGATGACATAACGCCCGTCAATCGATAAGCCAAATAGTCTTTCGGCAGTAATACATGAGCCAACTTAGCAAATACCTCTGGCTCGTTTTCTTGTACCCAACGTATTTTAGGTGCCGTAAAGCCCGGCATATAAAGGTTGCCAGAACGTTCAATCAAGTCAGGAAATTGCGCCATCAAGGCTTCACACTGTACTTGACTACGACCATCATTCCACAAAATACAAGGCCGTAATACATTACCCTCCGCATCAATCAAGGTAGCACCATGCATCTGCCCCGATAGCCCCAACGCCTTCAACTTGCTCAGATCCAAGCGTTGCTGCAATTGATTAATAACGTCCTTACAAGCTTGCCACCATGACAATGGGTCTTGTTCCGACCAAGTCGCATGAAGACTCTCAACGGTTAAAGGCACAGACTCCTGCGCTAAAACATTACCTTTATCGTCAATAACGACACCTTTTAAACCAGAGGTTCCAAGATCAAGACCTAAATACATTTTGTTACTCTTCTTCATCAAAAGTAGTGTTTTTTTTTATTTTTTGTATGGCATGCTACACCATTCTAACCATTACTTTTCATACTCGAAACAATAGAGAAAAGTGTCAATACAATTCTGAAAATTAGCCTTTTTAGTACAAGTAGAGAATAAAAATTGTTAGTTTTTGACGCGTGGATAGCAAAATAAACAACCTTAATGTTTTCTCACGACCCGTAACCTAATTCAGGAAAGAAGTAGAGTTAATGTATTCACTAAACAGTTTTTTTGTCACCAATATGGATAACGCTCATCTGGCAATGGGTGACTACAACTACCTACTTGTTGCTCTTTCTATATTGCTCGCCTCGGTGGCTTCTTTTTTTGCGCTGCATTTTGCGTCCATTGCGCAGCACATTGTTATTGAAAAATACAAAAATATCGCGCTTGTCTCTGGTTCTTTCATCATGGCAGGCGGTATTTGGAGTATGCATTTTGTCGGCATGCTGGCATTTAATATGGGACATGGAATTTCTTATGACCCATTGTTAACAGCCCTCTCTCTGATACCCGCTATTTTAGCGTCTTACATCACTCTGAAACGATTAATTAGAAGTGACCTAAGTATCTGGCAACTGCTCGTTAATGGTGTGCTTGTCGGTGGTGGAATTGGCGCGATGCATTATATTGGCATGGCAGCGATGGAAATGGATGTTGAACTAAAATATGACCCAGCGTGGTTCTTAGCATCACTAGTCATTGCCGTTGCTCTCGCTTTTATTGCCCTATCGACTCATTACTATGTCAGAAAAGTTTGGGCTAATTTGAGTACTAAATGGGTCAGCTGTATCAGCGCGCTTATTATGGGAGCTGCTATTTCTGGTATGCATTATGCTGGTATGGCAGGAGCAAGGTTCATTTCATCCGGCGAAGCTGGAATGCATCACATACAAGACAGTTCTAACGATGAACTTTCGTTTGTTGTGGCAATCATCACTTTATTACTATCAATTCTAGCTGCAAACATCGCTTCGCAATTACGTTATCGTCAGTTATTACTGGAAAAAACAGCCAGTGAAGTTCGCCTAAAAACAACTTTAGACACAGCTGTAGATGGCATCATCTCCATAGACAGTTCAGGCATCATTAAAGAGTTTAATAAGGCTGCCACGCAAATTTTTGGTTGGCAAGAAGAAGAAATAATAAATCAGCACTTTGGAGTCTTATTTCCTCAAAAATACACTGATGAATTCAATCGTTCTTTAGCCGTATTTCGCGATACCGGTGAAGTAACCATAGCAGGCACAGATAGAGAAATTCATGCTATCAACAAAGCTGGACACGTTTTCCCTATTAGACTAGGTGTTGGAAGAGTTGATATCCCTGACAGCGGCACATTATTTGTTGGTTTTATTACCGATATCTCAACTCGAAAATCGCTGGAAGAAACCATCAAAAAAAGCGAGAAACAATTTAGCTCTTTGATCAAAAATATTCCCGGTGCCTCTTTTCGCTGTTTAATGGACGAACATTGGACGACTATCTTCGTGAGTGATGCTATTTACGATGTGACTGGATGGAGTACATCTGAGTTTTATAGTAGAGCAATTTCCTTTGCCAAACTTGTTCATCCTGATGATGAGAAAAACGTTGCTTCCACCATAAATGAGGCAACGAATACACGTAAAAGTTATAAATTAGAATATCGCTTAAGGCACAAGGATGGTCATTATGTTTGGGTTTTAGAGAACGGTTCAGTCATTCTAAACCAAAACAGTAAACCTGAATGGATTGATGGCGTTATTTTAGATATTTCACAACGTGTTGAAATGGAAGATGAACTTCGTCAAGCAAAAGCAAAGGCCGAAGCATCAGTCGAAAGTAAGGCTTCTTTTTTAGCTAACATGAGCCATGAGATCCGCACGCCAATGAACGCTATTATTGGTTTCTCTGATATTTTATTAGAATCAGAAATCTCAGGCGAAAACAAAAAACATTTATCAATCATTAGTAAATCTGCTCGCTCTCTGTTGCACCTCCTTAACGATATACTCGACAGTGCTAAATTAGAAAAAAACAAACTTGAATTAGACATACAACCTTTTGTACTTGCCAACTCAGTAGATACAGTTATTTCAACTCTGTGGCTACAAGCCAGAAATAAAGGTCTAGAGCTCAATTTTCATGTGGAGCTAGAGGTTGCCGAGGCATATTTGGGTGCCGAAGATCGTATACGCCAAGTGCTAATGAATATTTTAGGCAATGCAATCAAGTTCACTGAAAAAGGTCACGTGACTTTAAATATATCGAAACTACAAGATAGTAAGATACGCTTTTCAGTTACAGACACAGGGATAGGTATACCAGAAGAACGTTTAACTCACATTTTTGATCCATTTACACAAGCTGATGCTTCCATGAGTCGTCGTTTTGGCGGCACAGGTTTAGGTACTAGCATATCTAAACAATTAGTAACCCTCATGGGAGGGCAAATTCATGTAACGAGCGAAATAGGTGTTGGAAGTTGTTTTTACTTTGACTTACCTCTCACTGAAACTGAAGCGCCATCCGATACAAAAACATCTCAACTGTCTATTATCACGCCAAAAAGAATACTGCTGGCCGATGATGTTGAACAAAACCTAACGCTGCTGACTATTTTGCTTAAACGACATGGCCATGCCATATTTTTTGCAAAAGACGGTATTGATGCTGTTGAACAATTTAAAATGATCAAGCCTGACATCATTCTAATGGACATTCAGATGCCAAAGATGGATGGCTTAACTGCAACTCAAATTATCCGCAGCTATGAAAAAGAAAATCAGCTAGCTCGCACTCCAATTATTGCTTTAACAGCCAATGTGCTAATCGAAGATAAATTAGATGCCCAACAAGCGGGGATGGATGGCTTTGCCAATAAACCCATTGATATTCAGGCTTTAATAACTGAAATAGCGAGAGTCTTAAATGAGACTCCTACATTGATTGATCAGGAAAATTTTGATCACGAAAAAATTAATCGTAAAAATCTACAAATCCACATGGATAAAGGTCTATCACTGTGGAACGACCTGCCTGTTTACATCACAGAGCTATCTAGGTTTGCAGAAACTAACGCAAATTTAGTCAATAGACTAACAACTCATTTAGACAATCAAGAATACCAAGAGGCTTACGCTTTAGCGCATGCGATAAAAGGCTCTTCAGGTAATCTTGCATTGTTAAATATATCTAATTGCATGGCGAATATAGAGCGTGCTGCACAAACAAAAGACCATGATCAATTCTCAAAAAACGTGCAGTGTTTAGCTTCTTTATTGGCTTACTTTTTTGAAGAGCTACATTGGTTAATAGAAAAATACAGACTTCACTCCGAGATGACAGAAACAGACACTCAGAATGAGCTTTCTACAACGCAATTAATAGCACTTCTCGAAGCGCTTATTCTGTCCGCAAACTCAGGCGAAGTAGATGACGAAAACATCGCTTTACTTATTAGCAACGTCCCTCAATACATGAAAACACAAGCCATTGCAGCGAGTAAGGCTATCTCAAACTTTGAATTCGATAGCGCTATAAACAGCCTTACCAACCTAAAAGCATTGATGATACAGGAGCCGACCAAATGAGAATCGGAAGTAAACCTGCACCTCGCATCCTATTGGTTGATGACGAGCCGTCAAACTTACGAGTTCTAAGGCAAGTATTGCAAGCCGCTCGATACCGTTTATCTTTTGCTCGATCAGGACAAGACGCATTAAAATTGGTAGAAAAAGAGCCGGTAGACCTCATATTACTCGATATCATGATGCCAAATATGACGGGCTTAGAAGTCTGCGAACGTCTAAAACAAAACCCCGCAACCGCCCACATTCCTGTGATATTTATAACAGCATTGAAAGACAGTATCGATGAAGCAAAAGGCTTTGAAATTGGTGCAGTTGATTACATCGTCAAACCCATCGTACCAGCTATTGTCTTAGCTCGTGTTAAAACACACCTGTCATTAATTAGAGCGGATGAGTTGCTAAATACGCATATCGATTTGATCCAAAGGCTTGGGCGAGCTGCCGAATACAAAGACAACGAAACAGGCATGCACGTACAACGGATGAGCCGATATGCAAAAGTCATTGCTTCGGCTTACGGCTTTTGTGAAGAATCAGCGGATGATTTAATGATGGCAGCACCTATGCACGACATAGGAAAAATAGGCATAGCGGACAACATACTGCTAAAACCTGGCAAGCTTACAGAAGAAGAGTATGAAGTCATGAAGACACATGCTCAAATCGGTGGTGAAATTCTTTCTAACCCAAGTTCCTACCTTATTAAACTAGCCCACTCTGTTGCGATGACTCACCATGAAAAATGGGACGGTACAGGCTATCCAAACGGCTTATCAGGGGACAATATCCCCATTGAAGGCCGTATTGTTGCTTTAGTTGATGTATTCGATGCATTGACTAGCGCGCGACCTTATAAAAAAGCATGGTCTACTGAAGAAGCGATAAATTACATCACTGAGCAAAGCGGAAAACACTTTGATCCAACGCTAATTCCATTACTCCAACAAGAGTTACCCAAACTACTTGAGATACAAAAACAATTTGCTGAATAACTTTTGCTGTATAAAAAATCATTATCGATCTGACCATTGAAAAGTAAAAGTTCGGCATTACTGATAGGCTATTCATGCAGAGCAACTGCAACCTATTTTATGCCCAATCTATTTTATGGAACGTTTTATGACTTCGCTTCACGATATTATTGACTCAACACTGCAAAACAAAGACGTCGTCATGAAACTGCTAGATATCGGTGTTTTGCGAGTATCAGGTTTGGATTCAAAAAAATTCCTACAAGGCCAGACAACCTGTGATATGAACAAACTGTCACAAGATAATGGTTTATACGGTGCAATCTGTAGCATTAAGGGACGCATTATCAGCAGCTTTTATATTGTTCAGAACAACGACGATGTGCTGATGGTAATGGCAAAAGACCTGGTCGAAAAAACCTTGTTACATTTAAAAAAATACGCGGTGTTTTTCAAGACTGTGCTGGTCGATGAGCAGGATAACTTTACGATTTACACAAAATTAGCAGCAAAAAATATAGAAGCAAACTCAAATGCGGCATCTAATATTTTCGCAACCACTCAAGACAGAGAAACTATCACATTGACAGTTAGCAATGAGCCATTAGAAGTCCAGTGGCTTATTACTCCAGCACACCAAACTGCAATTGAAGAAAAGAACCAAGAATTAGCAGCCTTGGCAGTACTTGCTGCTCGCCCACTTATCAACTTAGAACAGAGTGAAACGATTTTACCTCAATGGCTTAACATGCAAAGCACAGGCGGCATCAGCTTCACAAAAGGCTGCTACACAGGACAAGAAATCGTTGCTCGTATGCAATATAAAGGTAAGTCGAAGAAGCAACTTGCATTGGTGACTTGGGAAGGCAATTTAGATACAACAAAAGACATTGTCGATGGGCCAAGAAAGAGCATAGGTCAAATCTTTGCTGCCACTCATTTTCAAGAAACAAATTATGCGCAGGTTATTTTAAATATTGATCCAAGTGACGCAGAAAAACTTCTTTTGGATAACCAAGAAATCACCTTACTTCCACTTCCCTACTCGCTAGATAGCAAGAAATAGAGGCTATATTTGAGGTATTTTATAGCGCCAGATAGGCGCTATAAAATTAATTTAGAATGGCAAACCAATCTGCGTATTACAATCTACTTTGTTCGTACTTTCTATTGGTTCTAATGCCCATTTTATCGGCTCTTTTCCAAGACCAACTAAGTAATTATTCGCTTTAGAAAAATGCTGACAACCTAAAAAACCACGATAAGCCGATAAAGGCGATGGATGAACACTTTCCAGCACACAGTGTTTATCACGATCAATATGACGGCCTTTTTTCTGTGCATAGGATCCCCACAGCATAAAAACAACACCTTGATGCTTATTGTTAATAAGCTCGATGATTTTATCAGTAAATATTTCCCAACCTTTATTCTGATGAGAACCTGCCTTGCTCGCTTCGACGGTCAACACACTATTTAGCAATAAGACGCCTTGTTCCGCCCATTGCTCTAAAAAACCATGTTGCGCAGGTGCAATCTCTAAATCCATTTCAAGCTCTTTATAGATATTCATCAATGAAGGAGGAACCTTAATTCCAGGCTTTACCGAAAAAGATAAACCATGGGCTTGACCCTCTCCATGATATGGGTCCTGCCCAAGAATCACTACTTTCACTTTACTAAAAGGCGTCACATTTAATGCCGTAAAATACTCAGGTTCTGCAGGATATAGCGTGTTATTTTGTTTCTCTGCTTGTAAGAATTTTTGCAAAACCAACATATAGTCTTTCTCAAACTCATCAGCTAAATATTCTTGCCAATCACCTGTTAATTTCATCATTTAACTCACTTCATTCATTGCGTTGCTTTCTGTTTCATGAAAAGGATTTAGCGCTGGCGTCGCTTTAAATTCATAATAATATTGCAGTGACAGCTCATCTTGAGGTGTAACTAAGTGCTTCAGTAACAACCAAGCCATTTCCCTTAACCCGTATGCTTTTACATACTCTTGGATAACATCTAAAGACTTCTCTTCTGGAAGGTCTGATCGGTAAGAGCTCAGCAATAAAGCTGTTTGTCTTGCATCTAAATTGTGAGATTTAACTACAACAGCAAGATCAAATAATGGATCACCAACTCCTGAGTACTCCCAGTCAATCAACCAAAGTTGCTCACTGTCCATTAATATATTCTTAGGATTTAAATCGTTATGGCAGAGTACAGGCGGTAAAATCATTTCTGGCGGCGTTAACTGCTTCAAAAGAGAAGCAAGATAATCATATTCAGCCATCAAACTAGGTGTTTCACAGCCATAACGTTGAACCCCCTTCAAATAATGCTCTATCACATCAAATACACCATAGTAGTGGTGACTCATTGGTAAACTATGTGTCTGCACTAAAGCTTGAGCAATTCGCGGTATATCTTTATCCTGATGACGCACAGCCCAATCAAGAGAAGGCTGAGAGACAAATTGACAAGCAAAACTACCTTCATCATCGTGCCAAGCCACGACTGGAGAAAGACCAATAGATGCAGCATGTTTTAAGGTATTAATTTCTTCCATGCGATTAATATAAAAAGCACTACTATCTATATAGGGAATACGTAATACAAAACGAGAAACTTTCCCCCAATGAATCAAATACACCTTGTTTGAAAAGCCTTCCTCAAATAAAGTAGTTTCAACCTCCATTGTGGCTGGTAGTATGTCAGCCATTTTTACGAAATACTCAGATAGTACAGTCATTTTTAATCATTTTATTGCCAGAATTGTAAGTGGCTGTCAGAATGAACAACTGAACCATCCGAGTCAATAGTCAACTTTGAAGCAGATCAATGATTAAACACGAAGACATTATTCGTAAGATACAAGAACGACTGAGCACGTTAAGCAAATCCGAGCGAAAAGTAGCGGAAGCCATTCTTGCCGATCCTAAAACAACCATCCACTCCAGTATTGCGAAACTTGCAGCAAGAGCGGAAGTGAGCGAACCTACGGTTAACCGTTTTTGTCGCAGCCTTATAGGCAGTGGCTTTCCTGATTTTAAAGTATCACTTGCCCAAAGCCTTGCGACAGGTACGCCTTACGTTAACCTAAACGTAGAGCCTGACGATGCTCCTGGCGCCGTCACTGCGAAGATTTTTGAAGCCGCTAAAAACAATCTTACCCGTGCTCAGGATATTTTACCCGAGTCATTGATAAGCCGAGCGGTTGATGTATTAGCACAAGCTCGTCGAATCGAGTTTTATGGTTTAGGTGCATCTGGCCCTGTTGCCAAAGATGCACACCATAAATTTTTCCGTTTGAACATGCCGGTTGTTGCCTATACGGACATTCTGGTACAGCGAATGGCTGCTGCTGGATCGCATTCAGGCGATGCTATCGTCATAATTTCATACACTGGGCGCACCTTACCGTTAATCGAGACTGCTCGAGTCGCTCGTGAAGCTGGCGCTACCGTTATTGGCATCACTAATCCAGATTCTCCTCTCACAGAGCATTGCTCTATCGTATTACCGATTGAAGAAACTGAAGATACCGATATCTATACGCCAATGAGCTCACGTATTGTCTATCTCACTTTGATCGACGCTCTCGCGACTGGCGTACTTTTGAAGCGTGGTCCTGAGTTCAACGCACACCTGAAAAAGCTCAAACAAAGCGTACAAGATACTCGATTACCGAAAGTTGAAAAGAAATAACATCACAATATAAGGCACATAATATGTGCCTTAATTCTTTACTACATCTTTAATAAACTAGCCTAAACAAAAGATATTTGTCCAAACGAGCCAATTTGTTTAATGCATCAGATTTTTTCGTAATTTTGTCAGAGAAATTTGAAAGATTATCCCATCACAGCCACTTAAAATCGGCTCAGGTCTTGAAATATGTCGTAATGCGTTTCATTCTCTTTACAAGAGTTTGATGATTTTCACATATAAAATCAATGGCTATCACAACAACGATTTAACAATTATAACTCTTTCGGGTGTGATTTGGACGCAGCTTTTTTTAAGCGCCATCTTTCGATCAGTAGGTATTGCTAAACAGTGCAATACAAGGATAAATATTATCCAACACTGATAAATAACCTTATCTATCCAAGGTTATTTCACCCGTAATAATTTCATTAGGGGACAACAATAATGATAGAAAGCAGCTATGCGATCAGCTTTACATTCCTAGCCTATCTAGTAGTTATGCTAGGAATTGGGCTGTACGCTTACAAACGTACCTCCAGCTCGGAAGACTACTTTCTTGGTGGACGCTCTTTAGGACCTTGGCCTACCGCATTGTCCGCAGGCGCTTCAGATATGAGTGGCTGGTTACTACTTGGTTTACCTGGTTACGCTTTCGCCGCGGGTTTAGAGTCTTTCTGGATTGCTGGTGGCCTTTTTGTTGGAACATGGCTTAACTGGCTAATTTGCGCAAAACGCCTAAGAACGTACAGCATCAAAGCGAACAACGCACTCACACTTCCAGATTTCCTATCTACTCGATTCAATGACAAATCAAAGCTCATTCAAACCATTTCAGCTCTGTTCATTTTGCTGTTCTTCTTGTTCTATACAAGTTCCGGTTTGGTTGCTGGCGGTAAATTGTTTGAAACAGTATTTGGCTTAGATTATACCTATGCAGTAATTATCGGCACAGTATGTGTTGTTTCCTACACGCTATTTGGTGGTTTCCTTGCCGTGGCTTGGACAGACCTTGTTCAGGGCTTGATGATGAGTGCGGCATTAGTGATTGTACCTCTCGTTGCTATTGATGGCGGCTGGTCTGAGCTGTCTAGTACTTTAATGGCAAAAAATCCAAACTTACTAGATATCTGGACTAACGTAAGTGGTGAACCTCTAACTGCAATTGGGATTATTTCTCTCGTTGCTTGGGGACTAGGCTACTTCGGTCAACCGCACATCCTAGCGCGCTTTAAAGCCTCTCGCTCTAATAAAGACATTAAAACAGCACGTCGTATTGCGGTTATTTGGACATTTATCTCCATGGCAGGGGCATTGCTTATTGGCTTAGTAGGTATCACATTTGTTGATAGCAACCTAACAGGCAACCTAGCTGACCCTGAAAAAATCTTCATGATTCTTGTTAATGCCGTTTTCCACCCTGTTGTTGCCGGTATTCTTCTTGCAGCAATCTTAGCGGCGATAATGAGCACAGCGGACTCTCAACTTTTGGTATCATCCTCTGCACTCGCTGAAGATTTTTACAAGCAACTATTCAATAAAGAAGCAACTCAAAAACAAATCGTCAACGTTGGACGCTTTGCGGTTGTTGCTATTTCTATTATTGCGTTATTGCTTGCATTGAACCCAGAAAGCTCAGTACTCGGCCTAGTGTCTTATGCTTGGGCTGGTTTTGGCGCTGCATTTGGCCCAGCTATCCTTCTTAGCTTGTTCTGGCGCAACATGAACCGTAACGGCGCTCTAGCGGGTATTGTTATTGGTGGCGTTACCGTTGTGGTCTGGAAACAATTAACGGGTGGCATTTTCGATCTTTATGAAATCGTTCCAGGCTTCTTGTTCTCGACTATCGCTATCTTTGCGGTAAGCCTAGCAACAGGCGCTCCAGAAGAGTCTGTAACAGAATCTTTTGATGAATACGAAAAAGCACTAGATACAATGAACTAAGTAACCAGCTCTTCGAGCTCATTACTTCAGAAGGCCCGAACCTTGAACTGACCCCCAATAGTTGGACATTCCA